>JBKHIN010000003.1:0-28224 GCA_046538635.1 Alphaproteobacteria bacterium | reverse complement strand
CCTCTGGGGGTTGCGCGGCGATCTGCGCTGGGCCACCAAATGGGCGTCGCGGACCGGGGCCGCTTTCGGCCTGCTCCTCATCGGCCTGGGCATTCTCGTCGCCGTCACGGGCGCGCTGGTTCAGGGCCTCTGGTGGTTCCTGATCGGCATGTTCATTCGCGCCGCGGCGGTGCAGAGCTACCAGCAACTGGAGGTGACCCGCCTCATGCGGGGCGTGAAGGCGGAGGACGTCATGGCCGCCTGCCCGCTCGACATTTCGCGGGACATGACCGTGCGTGACTTCGTGGAACAGCATGTCTACGAACGTCAGCAGGCGGAGTTTCCGGTATGCGAGAACGGGCGGCTGGTGGGCATCGTGGGCATCCGTCAAATCAAGGACGTGCCCTCCAGCGAGTGGGATGAAAAACGCCTCGGCGACATCATGATTCCGGCGGACCAGGCCGAGACCGTGGAGCCGGATGAAGACGCGGTGGACGCCCTGCGCAAACTGCAGGCAAGCCGTGCGGACGCCCTGGTCGTCGCGCGCGGCGGCACGCCCGTCGGTATTCTTTCCGCAAGCGGCGTGATGAACCTGTTGAATCTCAAGATGGATCTCGAGACGGGTTAGAGGAACCCTGCTCCGCAGTCCGCGTTAACGCCAGGAATTCCGTGTTGCAGCGTCAGGGGACGCGGATGCCGAAAGAAGCGGAAATCCAGGAGCATCAGCCCGGCCGCGAGCACGCGATGACACCGGCGCCGGATTTCATGCCGCGTTATCCCGGTTCGGGCAGGCTGGAGGGCCGCACCGCCCTGATTACCGGGGGCGACAGCGGCATCGGACGCGCCGTCGCCATTCTGTTCGCGCGCGAGGGCGCCGACGTGGCCATCGTGTTCCTGGAAGAAACGCGCGACGCACGGGAAACGCTGGAGCTGGTGCGCGCCGAAGGCGGACGCTGCAAGCTCATCGCCGGCGACGTCGCCAGCGAGGAATTTTGCCAGCACGCCGTCGAGTCCACGGTGGAAGCGTTCGGCCGTCTCGACATCCTCGTCAACAATTGCGCGGAGCAGCATCCCAGGGAAGCGTTCGAGGACATCCCCGCCGAACAGCTCGAACGCACCTTCGCGACCAACGTGTTCGGCTATTTCCACATCACCAGGGCCGCCCTGCGGCATTTGCCCGAAGGCTCGGCGATCGTGAACACGACGTCCGTCACGGCCTATCGCGGAAGCTGGCACCTGGTGGACTATTCGGCGACGCGGGGCGCCATTGTGGCCTTCACGCGTTCGCTCTCCAAAACCCTCCTGGACCGGAAGATCCGGGTCAACGCCGTGGCGCCGGGACCGATCTGGACGCCGCTGATTCCCAGCAGCTTCCGGAAGGAAGAAAAGGTAAAGCATTTCGGCGAGAGCGCGCCCATGGGGCGGGTGGGCCAGCCCAACGAGGTGGCGCCCTGCCACCTGTTCCTGGCCTGCGAGGACTCCTCCTACATGACCGGGCAGACGCTGCATCCCAATGGCGGCGAAATCATCGGGGGCTAACATGACGCAACAGGATCCGGAACAGCAATGTCTCGTTCGCGCCCTGCTCGAAGAGCACGGCCGTCTGTATTCCGATGAACTGGGCATTGATCTTTCGAAAAACACGCCCTCCGTCCTGTTCCGCTGGCTGTGCGCCTCCCTGCTCCTCAGCGCGCGGATTTCCTCCGAGCTTGCCATGAAGGCGGCGCGGGCGCTTTCGGACGCGGGCTGGACCACGGCACAGAAAATGGCCGGCAGCACCTGGGAAGAACGGGTGAAGGTGCTCAACCGCTCGGGCTATGCCCGCTATGACGAAAGCACGTCCCGGATGCTCGGCGACACCGTGGCGCATATGATCGACCGCTATGACGGCGATCTGCGCAGGCTGCGCGAGGAAGCGGGACAGAGCCCCGGCCGGGAGCGCAAGCTGCTGAAGGAATTCAAGGGGGTCGGCGATGTCGGCGCCGATATCTTCTTCCGGGAAACACAAACCGCCTGGGAGGAACTCTATCCGTTTGCGGACAAGAAGGCGCTGTCCGCCGCCGGGCGGCTGGATCTGCCCGGCTCCGCCGACGGGCTTGCCGCCCTTGCGGGCAAGAAAGACTTCGCCAGGCTGGTCGCCGCCCTGGTTCGCACCAGCCTGAGCCGCGACTATGAGGACGTCCGGCGGCGCGCTTCTGAGGGCGTTTGACGGCAGCGCCTCCCGGGCTCTTAACGATAACTTCCCGGCGGCAGGCCGCTGCCCCGCCGCGCCTTGCCCGGCCGGCGGAACAAAACTTGCACATAAATCAGCCGACAGGCCCCCGCCGCCCGGCGGAGGGGCGCAGGAGTTGGCAGGGCCCGGGCAATTCCGGTTGCCGGGCTCCCGCCAATCCTTGATGTTCGAACACATGTTTAAGGCGGTCAGGAAGTTGATTCAGGAATCCCGGTATCGTGTCTGGGGGGCGGCCAACCGCGCACGGCGTTTCAGCCGCCTGATGATTTTCGGCGTGGAACTCCTCGTCCTTTCAAGGCTGTTCTCGCGCCGCCGCCCGCTGGCGCCCCCCGAAATCACCTCGGCCCTGCTCAAGACCAAGTCGATCCGCTATTTTCCGCCGGAGCTGTTCGTCTCCGGGACGGACCACAGGTTCGACTGCTGGTCGGAGGGCTTCAGTTCGGTGAATGCGTCGCTGTTCCTGAACCTGCACAATCCGGACGACCTCTCGCCCGCGCGCTATGCACATCCCGCCCCCTCCTTCCGCGCGATCTATCTGTGGGACTCCGCCTTTATCGCGCAGGTCTGGAAGTGGTGGGATCCGGAAGTGGCTTGGGATGTTTTGCGTTCCGTGATCGAACTGCGCGACGGCAGCCGCCTGCAGCACTTCGTGGCGGAATTCAGCCGCTCGAAGTTCACCCAGCCGCCGCTGCTGGCATGGTCGCTGGAGCGGCTGGGCCGTGCCGCCGGGCCCGGACGGTTTCATGACTGGGCAAAGGCGGCCTACGAACCGCTGCGCGCCTATCATTACTGGCTGTTCGCGCATCGCCAGCTTCCCAACGGTCTGTTCGCCTGGGCGCACCCTTATGAATCGGGAGTCGAGAATGCGCCGCGCTTCAGCTCGCGCGACGAACGCCGTCTTGACGACACCAGCACCCTGGCGGCGCCGGATTTCTGCACCTATATGGTGCTGCAATGCGAGGCGCTCGCTTCGCTCGCACGCGGCGTCGGCAAGGAAAAGCAGGCCGCCGTTCACGAGGCGGAGGCCGCCCAGCTTCGCGCCGCGATTAACGAATATCTGTGGGACGAGGAAGCGGGTCTCTATTTCGACCGGGATACCGGAAACGGCGAATTCGTGCGCAGCCGGACCATTGCTTCGCTGATGCCGCTGTGGGCCGGAGTCCCCGATGCCTCGCAGGCCCGCCGTCTTCTCAAGCACATTCTGGAACCAACCGCCTTCAATACGGTTATTCCCTTGCCGTCTGTGGCGCTCGACGACGAGTCGTTCGAACGGGACATGTGGCGCGGACCAGTTTGGGTGAACACAGCCTTTGCCGTCATCGCCGGTCTCCGGCGCTATGAGTTTCATGACGCGGCCGCGGACCTGGCGTTCCGGCTGTGCGACGGCGTTTACCGCACCTTTCAGCACACGGGCCGGTTTCACGAATTCTACGATCCCTCGCGCTACGGAATCGGCCGGTTGCACCGCAAGCGCGGGAACCGCTGGAAGCGCATCACGCTCGGCTCCGGGCCGGTGATCGACTTCGTGGGCTGGTCGGGACTGGTGAACACGCTGGTCATGGACGTCCTGTTCGGCCTGCGGCGCACGCCGGAGGGCTTGAGCATGCAACCGCGCTTTCCGGCCCGCGCCGAAGGCTTGAGTTTTTCCCTCAATCTTCCCGTCGATGATTTGACCATCGATCTCGAGGTGGCGCCGGAAGGCAAGGTGCATGGCACCACGCGTGGCCGGGAAGGCCTGAGCCGCTTCGAGGCGGCCTCCGGCGAAACCGTGCTGCTGCCGTCGGGCAGTGGCGGACAGGCGGAGTTGCGGCCATGATGTTCTGCGACATCACCACCGCCTACAATGAGAACAGCGGGGGCATTCGCACCTATATCGACGAAAAACGCCGCCATCTGCTGGAGCATACCAATTTCAGCCATCTCCTGATCGTTCCGGGCAAGGAAGACCGGGAGGAAACACAGGGGCGGAGCACGACCGTCTATGTGGGCAGTCCGCTACTGCCCACCCAGGACACGTACCGCTTTTTTTTGAGGCCCGCGAGAATCCGGGAAGCGCTGGTGCGCTATCGGCCGGACGTCATCGAACTGGGCAGCTATTACCTCGAGCCCTGGGCGGCCTTCGCCTATCGCCGGAGGTGCCGCGAGGAGGGGCGCACTTGCGTGATCGGCGGCTATTTCCATACCGATGTCGCCGCCGCCTATGTGTCTGCGCCGCTGCGGGCCGTGGCCCATGACTGGTTCGATGACTGGAGCGACACCCTGGCCGAATTCGGAGTGAGGCTCGCCGACATCGCCAAGACCCGCGCGGAACGCTATGTCGGAAAAATATTCCGGCACTGCGATATCGCCCTCGCCGCCTCGCCCGCCCAGGCGGAGCGGCTGCGGGAATACGGGGTGGAGCGCATCAAGGTGGTGCCGCTCGGCGTCGATCTGCAAATTTTTCATCCGCGTCACCGCAGCGACCAGATGCGGGCCCGGTACGGAGCGGACGCGGAGACCACCGTATTGATTTACGCCGGGCGTCTGTCCACGGAAAAATCCGTGCTCACCCTCGTGGAAGCCCTGGAACGCTTGCCCGGCGATTTCAAGGCAATGCTGTGGATGGTGGGCGAAGGGCCGCTTCACGACCGGCTTCACGCCCTCGCCCGGCGCAATCCCGCGATCCGCCTTCTGCCGTATCAGGAGGAACGCAGCGCGTTCGCCCGGCTGCTGGCCTCGGCGGATGTTTACGTCACCGCCGGTCAGTATGAGACCTTCGCCCTGTCGGTGATCGAGGCACAGGCCTGCGGATTGCCCGTGGTGGGCGTCGATGCGGGCGCCCTGCGCGAACGCGTCCCCGAAGGCCTCGGCTTTCTGGGCCCCGTGGAGGATGCCGGCGCGATGGCGGAAAATATCCTCTGCGCCGTGCGCCAGCGTGCGGCCATCGGCGCCCGCGCGCGCGCGCATGTGGAACGGCATTTCAGCTGGGACAGCGCGCTCCGGACGCTGATCGAGTGTTACCGGACGGAACAGGAACGCCATATGCGCCCCCCGCCCGTCTTCCAGCCGCAAGGCGGGTAAAACCTGCGGGCCCCGTTACGGCCGCACCCCTTCCCCGTCCGCGCCGCAAACCACGATTGATCTCGATAAATGCCCGGCCACTGCCCGCCGCTATGCTGGTGAACGGCGAGGCGGAACGCACGGGGCGCGCCGTGACCATGTCCATGCCGCCAGTGCCGAAAGGATGCCGGGTGCCGGAAAAGGACGTTTGCGGAACGATTGTGTCGATTCAGGGAAGCGTCGTGGATGTGCGCTTCCCCGGCGCCGCGCCCGCCATCGGCACGCAGCTTCTCGCCGATGCCGGAGACGGAGAAGAACTGGTCATCGAGGTGGCGAACCTCGTGGACAACCGCACCGTGCGCGGGCTGGTGCTCAATCCTTCCGACGCCTTGCGCCTGGGCATGCCGGTCCGCGATACGGGCGAAGCGCTCCAGGTTCCGGTCGGAAACCCCGTTCTGGGCCGCATACTGAACGTATTCGGGGAGACGATCGACGAAGGGCCGCCGCTGGAAGGGGCCGAACGGCGTTCCATCAAGGGGCGGCCGGTGCCGCTGTCACAGCGGCGTGTGGAGGCCGAGATTTTCCAGTCCGGCATCAAGGCCATCGACCTGCTGAGCCCGCTGGAGCGGGGCGGCAAGGCGGGCCTGTTCGGCGGCGCGGGCGTGGGCAAGACGGTTTTGATTACCGAAATGATCCACAACATGGTGGCGGAATATGAAGGGGTCAGCCTGTTTTGCGGCATCGGCGAGCGCTGCCGGGAGGCGGAGGAACTGTACCGCGACATGAAGGACGCGGGCGTGCTCGAACGCACCGTTCTCGTCTTCGGCCAGATGAACGAAAGCCCGGGCGTGCGCTTTCGTGTCGGCCACGCCGCGCTCACCATGGCGGAATATTTCCGGGACGAGATGAACCAGAACGTCCTTGTTCTGATCGACAATATTTTCCGTTTCGTTCAGGCGGGTTCCGAGGTCTCCGGGCTGCTGGGGCGCATCCCCTCGCGCGTGGGCTATCAGCCCACGCTGGGCACCGAACTGGCGGAACTGGAAGAGCGCATCTGTTCCACCCGGTCGGGCACCGTTACCTCCATTCAAGCGGTCTATGTGCCTGCCGACGATTTCACCGATCCGGCCGCGACTCACACCTTCTCGCACCTGTCCGCCTCCATCGTGCTGTCGCGCAAGAAGGCGTCGCAGGGGCTCTATCCGGCCATCGATCCCCTGAAATCTGCGTCCAAAATGCTGACGCCCGGAAATGTCAGCACCCGCCATTACAACGTCGCACGGAATGTGCGCCATGTCCTCGCCGAGTATGAGGATTTGAAGGACATCATCGCCATGCTGGGCATCGAGGAACTTTCGGAGCGGGACCGGGCCACCGTGGAGCGGGCGCGGCGGCTGGAACGGTTCCTCACGCAACCCTTCTTCACCACGGAGCAGTTCACCGGCGAGAAGGGCCGCTTCGTGGCATTGGAGGATACCATCTCTTCCTGCGAGCGCATTCTTGAGGGCGAATTCATGGAGCGGCCGGAGGGCGATTTCTACATGATCGGCCCGCTGGGCGATTTGGCCCCGGAAAAAGCGGGCGACGAAGGCGAAGCGGAAACGCAAACCCATGCGGCTTAAGATCGTGACGCCCACGGAGGTGTTCCTGGACGAACAGGTGGAGAAGGTTGTCGCGGAAGCGCCCAACGGCGCTTTCGGCATGTTGCCCCGGCATATCGACTTCGTCTCGGCCCTGAAACCGGGCATTCTAACCTATCAGCGTGCCGACGGCACCGAACGGTTTGTCGGAACCGACGCCGGAACGCTGGTGAAGTGCGCGGACACCGTTTTCGCCGCCACCCGCAACGCCCTGGCGGGCGACGATCTCGAAACGCTCCGGGCGAGGGTGGAAGAACGGTTCCTGCAGCTCGACGAACAGGAACGCATTGCGCGCACCGCGCTGGCGCGGCTGGAGGCGGGCGTCATCCGCCGCTTTATCGAACTGGAGCAGGCCGGATGATCGCGGACCGGCCGGAAAAAACAGGGCACATGGAAGAGAGCCCGGATGAGCCGGGCGCGGAAGAAGAACGGCGCACGGCCGGCGCCATCGGCCGAAGCGCCGAGCGCAAGCTGAAGGCGCGCAGCACGCGCGAGCGCGGCGTCTGGTTTGGCCTGGGCATGTTCGGCCTGGTGGGCTGGGCCGTGGCCATTCCCACACTGATCGGCGTGGCGCTGGGCCTGTGGCTCGACGCGCGTTTCGAGTCCGAACGGTCATGGACGCTGGCGCTTTTGCTGGCAGGGATTGCGCTGGGCTGTCTGAACGCCTGGTACTGGGTCAGCCGGGAAAGCCGGCATGACTGACCCGGCGCAGGAGGCCGCCATGGTGCTCCTGGTCCTGGGCGCGCTAACCGTCGCCAGCGTCATGGTGCGCAAGGAATTCAGCCGTTTGCGCATTCCGGGTATGGCCGGCTACATTCTCATCGGCATGGCCCTCGCCTGGGCCGATTCGCTGACCGATTTCATCACACCGTCCTTTCAGCACAATATCGACTTTCTGGCTCAACTCGGCGTGGCCGTGCTGTTGTTCCGCGTGGGGCTGGAGAGTGACCTGGGCATGCTGGCCCGGCAACTGCGCAAGGCCTCCATCATCTGGCTGCCCAATATGGCGGTGCCCGCGGCGGCGGTCTTTCTGACGGTGTATCTGTGGCCGGGATACGGCCTCGTTCCGGCGCTGTTCGCAGGCGTCGCCTCGAGCGCGACCAGCATCGGCGTCTCGACGGCGGTGTGGGAGGAGACGGGCCAGCTCGATACGCCGCAGGGGGCGCTGCTGCTCGATGTCGCCGAACTGGACGACGCCTCGGCCGTCATCCTCCTCAGCATCCTGTTCTCCCTGACGCCCCTTCTGAAGGGCGCGGAGGGTGGTTCGCCCTGGCTGACCGCTCTTTTCGAAGCCGCCTTTCAGATCGCGAAACTCACCCTCTTCATCGCGGCCTGTTATGTGTTCTCCCGGCAATTCGAGAAACCGCTGACCGCATGGTTCGGCAGGCTCGACCCGAAGCTCGGGCCGCTTCTCTTCGCTGCCGGAACCGCCTTTGCGATCGCGGCTTCGGCCCAGCTGATCGGCTTTTCCATCGCCATCGGCGCGCTTTTCGCCGGACTGGCCTTCAGCCGCGACCCCTCCGAACGCGAGATCGACCAATCCTTTTCCGTGCTGTTCGCCGTCTTCGGACCGTTTTTCTTCCTTGCCATCGGTCTGGAAGTCGAGATCGGGGCCCTTGGGGACGCGATGGGACTCGGTCTCGCCTTGCTGGCCGCGGCCGCGCTGGGAAAATTTCTCGGGGCGGGCATGCCCACTGCCCTGCTTTCCTCCCGGGCCGACGGCGTCCTGATCGGGCTGAGCATGATTCCCCGGGCCGAAATTTTCCTGATCGTCATGCTTTTCGGCGTCAATGCCGGTGACTGGGCCGTAACGGAAACACTCTATACGGCCTCGATTTTCGTCAGTCTGGCCACATGCATCTTCGCGCCCGTCGCGGTGCATGCGCTTCTGAACGCCAGGACACGCCGCAAGGAGGGCGCATGACCGATCCGGCATTTCCCTTCACCCTCGCCCTGGTCACCGGCTTTCTGTTCGGAGTGGCCTATTTCGCCTGCCTCTGGCTTTCCGTCCGGGCACTGACCGGACCGCGCAGACAGTGGCGGGCCTTTGCCGCCGGCAGCCTCGTGCGGCTTGGCGCCGTTCTGACGCTCCTTGCCGCCGTGCTCTGGATGGACGTCGATCCGGCGCACTTTCTGCCCGGTTTGCTCGGCTTTCTCGCCGCGCGGCTTTTTGCCACCGCGCCCGGGGGCGGAGCCGCCGGCCGGAAAAGGCGATGACGCATGCAGATCAGTCCAGACCAATGGGTATTCTGGCAATGGCGGGGTTTCGAGCTGAATGCCACCATCGTTTTCAGCTGGGCCGTGATGGCGCTGCTCACCCTGGGCGCGTGGCTGGTGACGAGACGGCTTTCGGACCGGGAGCGCCCCTCTCGCTGGCAGAACCTGCTGGAAGTGATCGTCGCCGGAATCCGCAGCCAGATCGAGGGGGTGGGAACGAAACGGCCGGAAAAATACCTGCCCTTCATCGGCACGCTGTTTCTGTTCATCGTAGTCTCGAACCTTTTGACCGTTTTTCCGGGCTGGGAACCGCCGACGGGCTCGCTGTCCACTACCGCCGCACTGGCGCTCTGCGTGCTGATCGCCGTGCCGCTCTTCGCCGTCGCCGAACGCGGCATTTCCGGATACCTGAAGAATTACATCCGGCCCACCGTATTCATGCTGCCGTTCAACATCATCGGGGAGCTTTCCCGCACCATCGCGCTGGCCGTTCGCCTTTACGGCAACGTCATGAGCGGGACCGTGATTGCCGGAATATTGATCAGTATCGCGCCGTTTTTCTTTCCCATCGTGATGCGGCTGCTGGGGCTCGTGACCGGATTGATTCAGGCCTACATCTTCGCCGTGCTGGCGATGGTGTACATCGCCTCGGCGACCCGCACCCATGCCGGTTCCGGAAACGGCGGAGAGAACGGCGGAACGAAGACGAGACTGTCAAACTGAAGAAAGGAGACCGGTAAATGGAGGCAACCACCTGGGTCGCGCTCGCATCCATTGTTACCGCCGGTATTACCATCGCCATCGGATCGATCGGCCCCGCACTGGGCGAGGGGCGCGCCGCCGCCCAGGCGCTGGCGGCCATCGCACAGCAGCCGGATGAATCCAACGCCATCACCCGGACGCTCTTCGTCAGTCTGGCGATGATCGAATCGACAGCCATCTACTGCTTCGTCGTCTCCATGATCCTGATTTTCGCCAATCCGTTCACGGGCCTGGTGGGCGGCGGAGGCTGAAGCCCATGCAGATCGACTGGATCACGGTCGCCGCGCAGATCGTCAACTTTCTGGTTCTCGTCTGGCTGTTGCAGCGTTTCCTGTACGGACCCATCACCCGCGCCATGAACCGGCGCGAGCAGCGCATCGAGGACCGGCTGAACGAGGCGGAGGAGACGCGCGCGGAAGCCGGACGGGAGGCGGAAGCCCTCCGCCGGAAACGGCGAGAACTGGAGAACGAGCGCGGGGAACTCCTCGAAGAGGCGCGCCGGGAAGCGAAGGAACTGCGCGAGAAGCTGGAACGGGAAGCGCGCGAGGACGTGCAGCGCCGCCGCCGCTCCTGGCATGACGCCGTTGCCGAGGAGCGAGAGGAATTCCTGCGCGAGTTGCGGCTGCATACGGCCCGTCACGTCTACGGGCTCGCCCGCTCCGCGCTTGCCGGCCTGGCGGGCGCGGAGGTGGAGGCCCAGGCGGCCGAACGGTTTGCCGAACGCCTGAGCGAACTGGACGAGGAACACGCCGCCACCATCGCCGAAGCCGCGCGCGAGGAGGGCAACGCCGTCCTTGTGGAAAGCAGTTTCGAACTGTCCGAAGCCGCATGGGAACGGATTGGAAAGGCCGTGCACGAAACGATCTCGGAGGAACTCGAAATCCGGCACGGCCGGTCCGAAGATCTGCTGTTCGGCATCCGGTTGATGGCGGGCGGCCGGACGGTGGAATGGTCGCTGGCCCGCTATCTCGAGCGGCTGGAAGACGCGGTCGAGGACAAGCTGGCACAGGCACAGACGAAGGAACGCGAGGCGGCATGAACGGGCCATGCTGAAGGAAATTCCAAAGGACATCTTCTCCCGGCTGGACGAGGCCCTCAGGGACACCCGCCCGGAACTGGAAACCGGCGAAGTAGGCCGGGTTCTGGGCGTGGGCAACGGCGTGGCGTCGGTGGGCGGCTTCACCACTCTGCATGCGAACGAACTGGTGCGCTTCGAGGGCGGGCTGATGGGGCTCGCCTCCAATCTGGATCATGAGCAGACCGGCGTCATCGTGTTGGGCGATGCCGGGGCCCTGCGCACGGGCGAACAGGTGCGGAGGACGAAACGGGTCGCCGACATCCCCGTGGGCGACGGGCTTTTGGGCCGCGTCATCGACGCCCTGGGCCGGCCGCTGGACGACAGGGGCCGTGTCCGGACGGAAGAACGCCGCGCCGTGGAACAGCCCGCACCGCCCATCATCCACCGCGCGCCCGTGGAAGTTCCCCTTCAAACCGGCATCAAGGCCATCGACGCCGCCATTCCCGTGGGCCGCGGCCAGCGCGAACTGATCGTCGGCGACCGCCAGACCGGCAAGACGGCCATTGCCGTGGACGCCATTCTCAATCAGCGCGATACGGGCGTGATCTCGGTCTATTGCGCCGTCGGACAGCGCGCCTCGGCCGTTGCCCGCGTCGTCAAAGCGCTGGAGAAGGCCGGCGCCATGGAGCGTGCCGTGGTGGTCGTCGCCGGCGGTGATGACGCGCCCGGCCTGCAATTCATCGCACCCTATGCGGCCACCACGATTGCCGAGCATTTCATGAGCGGCGGCGGCGACGCCCTGATCGTCTATGACGACCTCACCCGCCATGCCCGCGCCTATCGCGAGCTTTCCCTGCTGCTGCGGCGGCCGCCGGGGCGGGAAGCCTATCCGGGCGATATTTTCTATATCCATGCGCGGCTTCTGGAGCGCGCCACCCATCTGCGTGCGGAACATGGCGGCGGCTCGCTGACTGCACTGCCCATCATCGAAACCCAGGCGCAGAACATCTCCGCCTACATCCCGACCAACCTGATCTCCATTACCGACGGCCAGATCTATCTCTCGCCCTCCCTGTTCGAGAAGGGCCATCTGCCTGCCATCGACATCGGCAAGTCCGTGTCCCGGGTGGGCGGCAAGGCGCAGCTTCCCGCCTATCGCGCCGTGGCGGGCGATCTGCGCCTGTCCTACTCCCAGTTCGAGGAGCTGGAATCCTTTGCCCGTTTCGGCACGAGGCTGGACGAGGAAACAAGCCGCAAGCTTGAGCGCGGCCGGCGTGTGCGCGAAGTGCTCAAGCAGCGGGAGAAGCAGCACCTGTCCGTTCCGGAACAGATCGCGGTGCTTCTGGCGACCACCGAAGGCCTGTTCGACGAGCTGCCCGTGGAACGGCTCGCCCGCGCCCAGAAGGTCATTCGCAAAACGATGCGGGAAGGTTTGGAAGAAATCGGAAGGCGGATCGAAGAGGGCGAAAAGCTCGAAGCGGAAGACCGGGAAAAACTGCTCAACGCCATGCGCAGCGCCCTTGAGGATGCCGATCTGAGCGGCGCAGAGGACGAGGAGTAAGGCGGTGGAGACCCTCGAAGCCCTCGCCGCGCGGATCGATACGACGGAAGATATCCAGTCCATCGTGCGGACCATGAAATCCCTGTCCGCCGTCAGTATCCGCCAGTATGAGCAGGCGGTCGATGCATTGCACGATTATCAGCACACGATCGAGCTGGGCCTCCAGGTTGTGCTGCAAGATGGCGCGCCCGCTACACCGCGCGGCGGGCCGGACGGAGCGGAGGCGGCCATCATCATTGGCTCGGACCGGGGCCTGTGCGGACGCTTCAACGAGGGACTGATCGATTTCGTGGAAGACCGGCTCGGCGCGGAACGCGCCGGTGAAGAACAGCCGCTGATCCTCGCCGTGGGCGCCCGCGCGGCGGCGCGGCTGGAAGCCTCCGGACGGTCCGCGGACAAGATCTTCGCCCTTCCCGGCTCGGTGTCGGGGCTGGTGAAGACGGCGCAGTCCGTCCTTATCCAGACCGACCGCTGGCGCGAGGAGAGGCGCATCGCCCATGTGCGGATTTTCTATAACCGGCGCACGGAAGAGAGCCGGGCGAGGGCGTCCCTGGAAACGCTGCTGCCCATGCCCGCGGACGATCTGGCGCGCCTGGCGGAACGGCCCTGGCCGTCGCGCCGCCTGCCCATGTTCACGATGGACGGCGCCGACCTGTTCTCCTGGCTGGTGCGCCAGCATCTTTTCATCAGCGTGTTCCGCGCCGCCGCGGAATCGCTGGCAAGCGAGCACGCATCCCGTCTCGCCGCCATGCAGGCGGCCGAACGCAATATCGACGAACGGCTGGAGGAACTCTCTGCAGAATACCGAAAGAAACGTCAGGAGAGCATCACCACGGAACTCATGGATATCGTCGCCGGGTTCGAGGCCATGAGAACTACTGCTGAAAGGACGCCCTGACTCTCCGCTGGCGGACCACACACCATGCGCGAATCAAGTGATTTCGAGTTAACGGCAGGTCCAAAATAGCAACAGCGAATGCGGCCGTTACATTCAGAGCACCGCCGGAATGATTTGTTCACGGAGCGCCTCGATATCCGTCCGGCCCATTCGCGCCAGTCCGGCCATATCCCGGATTGTGATCTCCTGGCCGAGATAATCGATCATACCCTCATGCATGAGGCGGCGCAGAGTGCGGCACACATGGACGCTGGTCAGGCCCGTGAGGTCGCCGAACTCGCGCTGCGTCATGGGCAGCCTGAAGGCGTTGCCGGATGTCTGGCCGATGGCCTCCAGCCTCAGGAACATCTCAAGCAGTGTGTGGGCGACGCGTTCATAGGCGTTGCCCTGTCCCAGCCTCAGCATGCGCTCGGACTGGCGCGCGGCCGCCGCTGCGGCCAGACGGGTGGCAATATCGCCCAGGGGCGCGAATTCCAGCCGTTGCCGCGTGAGCCGGGAGATGGAATAACTCGCCATGACACCGTCGGTGAGCGCTGTTACTCCATAGGGAGCGCATCTGCCGTTGGCGGCGGTGGCGGCGATCAGATCCACCGGCAGGATCACGTCGATGATCTGACGGCGGCCGTCATCCAGTATTTTCGACAGTCCCACCCAGCCCTTGAGAACCCAGGTCACCGAATGAACCCGGTCCCCCTCGAACATGAGTTCGGCGCCCGCCGATACGGGCCGTGCATGTTTGCGGATCGTCGTGAGGAAGTCATCCTTCCACGTATAGTCGCAATGGTGAGAGAACACGCTCCCGAACCAGTCGGATTTCGGAAGCTGGTCCGGGGAGATTCCGAGCTCGGGCATGCCGGGCCCCCAATCTGGAGTTGAACGGAGTCACATGCGGGGCGCTATGACTGGTGCGGCCACGCCCAGGCGAACCGCCGGTGGTTCGGATACGGAGTCTGACCCGGGCGGCGAATGTATGCTTCATGATCGGCCATGCCGGTTAATGATTTCCTTGAGCGCCCGGCGGCATTCCCGGAAACCGGCCACTCATTCCGTGGGCAGATCGCGCCGGGTCCAGGCCTGAAATCCACCGAGTACGTTGTACACCTCTTCGTGCCCTTCGGCCTTGAGCAGGCTCGCCGCCACCGAGGAGCGGTAACCGCTGCCGCAATAAACGGCGACGGGCCGGCCGCGGGGCACCTCCCCGTGACGGTCGATCAGTTCACCGCCCGGGATATGATTCGCGCCCGGAACATGACCCGCATTCCATTCGCCCGGTTGCCGGACATCGAGGATCACCAGATCGCGGCCGCTCCGGCGGCGCTCGTCAAGCTGCGTCACCGTCCATTCGGGCAGGAAACCGAGTTCCCGCCCCGCAACGCGCCAGGCCGCCATACCCCCCGCCAGCCAGCCGGCGGGAACCTCGTAGCCGATGCGCAGCAGATGCCAGGCCACCGTCCACAAATCGTCCGGCCGGTCGAGCACCAGGATCAGAGGCCGGTCATCGGGCAAAACGGACCCGGCCCAGGTGGGAAAGCTGCCGCCCAGCCCGACATTGAGGGAGCCGGGCACATGCCCGCCGGCGAAGGCTTCCGGCTGACGGCAGTCGAGCACGAGGGCGCCGCCGTCGCGTTCCTTCGCGAACGCCCCGGGATCCAGCGCGCGGGGTTCGCCCAGCACGCCGAGGGGGCGCGGACCGTCCTGATTTTGCCGGCGCATTCGCCGCCAGTAGGGCGGCACCGTGGGCAGTTCCTCGAGATTGAGGCAATGTCTGACGAACTCATCCTCGTCCTCGACGCAGGCCGCCGCCTTGTTGAGGCGCCTCTCGTACCCGATCGTGGTGACCAGCATGGAGCCGATGCTGCCCCCGCACAGGGAACCGGCGACATGGGTGGGATAGACGAGCACATGGTCGGGCAGCGTCAGGATCTTTTCGCGCAGCGTCCGTCCCAGATCGCGCGCGTTGTGCTGCACCTCCTCTTCCCTGCCCAGGAGATCCGGACGCGCCACATCGTCCACAAGCAGGGCGCCGCCCGAGAAAAGAACGGCCGGCTCCTCGCCGCGGGCCAGGTCGCGGATGAGAAAACTGATATGTTCGGGCGTGTGGCCGGGCGTGTGCAAAACCTCGATCTCGACTTCGCCCATGCGCAGGCGCTCGCCGTCGTCCAGCTTTCTGGCCCTGTAACCGAGGTCGGCGCGCGCCGCCGCCAGAAGTTCGGCGGTCCCGCGCTGTTCGAGTTCGGTGATGCCGCTCAGATAATCATTGTGCTGGTGAGTATCCGCCGCATAGCGGAGGGTCAGGCCGTTTTCCCGCGCATAGTCGTAATACTGGCCGACGTCCCGGCGGACATCGAGAGCCAGCGCCTCGCCCGTTTCCTCCGAGGCCAGAATGTAGGAGGCATGACCCAGGCTTTCGAGGAAGAACTGCTTGAGCAGCATCGGCGCGCCTTTCGATTCCGTGTCCCGCCCCCGTTCACCCTGAAGAAAACGCCGTTCACCCTGAAAAAACGCCGGCGCCCGCCCGAAGTGCCGCGGCATTCGCTGCAACGTCTTGACGCACCGCAGGTTTACGATGACAGCCGGCGCGTCCCGGATCCGGTACCGGGCACTGAACCGGATTCCGGGAGCCGCCCCATTAATCCGCGTCAAGGACACAGGCTGAATTCCATGCCATGGGCATCCGGCGGCCATGCGGGCACAGCACATCGGGGAGACATCGGATGGAACGGCTCGAGGGAAAAGTGTGCGTGGTAACGGGCGGAAGCCTGGGAATCGGCGCCGCTACCTGCGAGCGCCTGGCCGCCGAGGGCGGCAAGGTGGCGATCACCGACATTCTTGAAGAGGAGGGTATGCGGCTGCGCGACCATATTGCCCAGTCCGGCGGGGAAGCGGCGTTCTGGCGGCTCGACGTCACCGACGAAGCCAATGTCCGCCAGGTGTTCGGGGACATTCACGGCCGGTGGGGCCGCTTCGACGTGCTCGTCAACAATGCGGGCATCGCGGGGGCCGACAAGCCCACCCACGAAATCGAGGCCGAGGAGTGGGACCGGGTCATGGCCGTGAACGTCTCCGGCGTGTTCTATTGCACCAAGCACGCCGTGCCCCTCATGCTCCGCAACAGCGGCGGCAGCATCGTCAATCTGTCCTCCATCTACGGCATTATCGGCGCGCCCGACATTCCGCCCTATCACGCCTCCAAGGGCGCCGTGCGCGAAATGACCAAGACGGACGCCCTGCTCTACGCCGGGGACCGGATCCGCGTGAACTCGGTGCATCCCGGCTTCATCTGGACGCCGCTGGTTCAGAAAATGGCGGAGGAGTCCCCGCAAGGGCTGGAAGGTTTCCGGGAGGAAGTGAGTGCGCGCCATCCCCTCGGCCATGTGGGCGAATCGGAGGACATCGCCGCCGGCATCGCGTATCTGGCCTCCGACGACGCCAAATTCGTCACCGGCAGCGAACTCGTCATCGACGGCGGCTATATCTCGCAATAGCCCGCTCAGCGTTTTCCCGCCGCGATTTCCGCCAGATAGTCGAGCAGCGGACACTGGGCGGGCAGGATTTTCTCGCGCGCCACATCCAGCGGAAACCATTCGGCCCGGTCCACCTCGGGGAAGCTGCGGCGCCGTCCGCTCCTGGGCGGCCATTCCATCTCGAAGCTATTGCTCTCGACTGCCGAAACGTCGAGATCGCCTTCGATGGCATAGGCCACCACCCGCTTGCCACCCGCCTGTACAACCTCGCCCACATAGCGGGCATCCCCCGGCGGCGGCCCGACACCGAGTTCCTCTTCGAATTCCCGCCGGGCCACGGTTTCGGGGTCCTCGCCCGGATCATATTCGCCCTTGGGGACCGACCAGGCGCCCGCGTCGCGCTTCTGCCAGAACGGCCCGCCGGGACGCACGAGCAGTACACGAACGGTATCGCCGTCGCGGCGATAGAGGAGAAGTCCGGCGCTCTTTGCGGGCATGGCATGGCTCCCGGTGTTCATGGTTCGAACGCGCCGTGCGGGCGCCCGTTCCGCCGGCGGAGACGAAGCGTTAACCTCGCGACAAGATTCGAACGGCGGAAATGCCGCCTGATTGGAGGCCCTCTTGCCGGAACTGCCCGACGTTGAAAATTTCCGGCGTTTTCTCGAACGCACGGCCCTGCGCAGAACGGTGACCGGCGTCTCCGTGTGCGACGACAGGATCCTGCACGGAGACTCGCCTGCCGCTCTCCGCAAGGCCGTCGAAGGACGCCGCCTCGAGCGCACGCGCCGCCACGGCAAGCACCTGCTTGCCGGGCTCGATAACGGACGGTGGCTGACCTTCCACTTCGGCATGACCGGCAGATTCGAGACGTTTCGGGATGAGCCGCCCCGGTCCACCCGCGTCCGGTTCGATTTCCGGGAGGGGGACCCTCTGGCCTTCGTGGATCAGCGCCTGTTTGGCGGAGTGGGCGTAACGGAGAATGCCAGGGCGTTCGTCGAAGCGCATGAGCTTGGGCCCGATGCCCTCGAAATCAGCGAGGATGAGTTTTCCCGAACCGTTTTGGGAGGTTCGCGGAATCTGAAGGCGGCGTTGATGGACCAGGCGAAAATCGCCGGAATCGGCAATGAATATTCCGACGAAATTCTCTTTCGCGCGCGGCTGCATCCCGAAATGCGCACCAATGCGCTGGACCGGGAACGGATTTCCCGCCTCTATCAGCTCATGCGCGAGGTGCTGGAAAAAGCCATAGAGACAGGCGCAGGAACGAAAGAATTCGACGGAAATCCCCCTGCGGATTTTCTGATTGCGCACCGCCGCAAGGGCGCATCCTGCCCCCGCTGCGGGACCCCGCTGCAAACGAAAAAGAGTGCGGGACGGACAGCCTGGTTCTGTCCGCGCTGCCAGCCCGCGCCGGCTTAGGGCACCTGCTTCAGCGCCGCCGCCCTCCGGGCGAGGTCGGTAATGCGCGCCCAGTCTTGCGCGGCCACCGCGTCCCGGGGCGCCAGCCAGGAGCCGCCCACACAGGTCACGTTGGGAAGCTCCAGATAATAACAGGCATTTTGCGAACCGACGCCTCCCGTGGCGCAGAAGCGCATGCCGGGGAACGGACCGGCGAACGCGCTCAGCGCGGCCACGCCGCCAGCGGCCTCCGCCGGGAAGAACTTGGCATGGGCATGCCCGGCTTCCATGAGCGCCATGACTTCCGACGCCGTGACGGCGCCGGGCAACAGAGGCATGCCGGCTTCATCAGCGGCGCGAAGCAGTTCCGGCGTTGCCCCGGGGCTGACGGCGAAGTGCGCGCCTGCATCCTGCGCACGCCTGAGATCGTCCGCATCGAGAGCGGTGCCTACGCCGATGACCGCCTCGGGCACGGCTGCGGCCGCCGCATGCACGGCCGCCAGCGCCGCGCCCGTGCGCAGGGTGATCTCCACGATGCCCAGCCCGCCCTCGGCCAGGGCGCCGACCAGCGGCGCGGCGTCTTCCGCCCGGTCGATGGTCAGCACGGGTATAACGGGCGTCAGGGAAACGATCTCGGCGATATTCACGGGCGCACCTCCGTCGCTGAATATGCGAACAACGCGGAAGCTCCCTCTTCGGCTCCCGTGACGGCGCGGCGCATATGGGCGAAAAGCTCGCGCCCCATGCCCTGCGCACTCGCGGCCCAATCCGGCTCCGCCGGGCGGCGCGCGGCCCAGAGTTCCGGCGTCACCAGCGCTTCAAGCGCTTCGCCTTCCCCGTCGACACGGATAACGTCGCCGTCCTCGACCAGCGCCAGTGGGCCGCCCTTCGCCGCCTCGGGCGTGACGTGAATGGCCGCCGCCACCCGGCCCGAGGCGCCCGACATGCGCCCGTCCGTCACCAGGGCCACCCGGTGCCCGCGTTCCTGAAGCACGGTGAGCAGCGGCGTCAGGCGGTGCAGTTCGGGCATGCCGTTCACATGCGGCCCCTGAAAGCGGACCACGGCGACGAAATCCCGCTCGAGCTTTCCGGCGCGGAAGGCGTCCTCCAATTCCTGCTGGCTGTGGAACACCAGGGCCGGGGCCTCCACCACGCGGTGTTCCGGCGCCACGGCGGAGGTCTTGATGACGGCGCGGCCCAGATTGCCGGTCATGAGGCGCAGGCCGCCTTCTGGGCTGAACGGATCGCTCACCGGGCGGAGGACCGTCTGGTCCAGACTGGTTTCGGGCGGATCATGCCAGACGAGTTCGCCGTCCTTCAGGAACGGCTCCCGGGCATGGGCGCGCAGGCCCTCAGCCGAAACCGTGTGTATATCATCGTGCAGAAGCCCGGCATCCAGCAGTTCGCGCACCAGGAAGGCCATGCCGCCCGCGGCCTGGAAATGGTTCACGTCGGCCGGCCCGTTGGGATAGATACGCGCCACCAGCGGCGTGACCGCCGAGAGATCGGCGAAGTCGTCCCAGTCGATGACGAGGCCCGCGGCGCGCGCCATGGCGACCAGGTGAATGGTGTGGTTGGTGGAGCCGCCCGTGGCCAGCAGCCCGACAATGGCGTTCACCACCGCCTTTTCATCGATGGTGCGCGCCAGCGGCGCATGGGCATTGCCGAGCGCCGTCGCCCCTGCCACCCGCACCGCGGCCTCCCGGGTGAGGGCGTCGCGCAAGGGTGTGCCGGGATTTACGAAGGCCGTTCCGGGCACATGCACGCCCATCACTTCCATCATCATCTGGTTGCTGTTGGCCGTGCCGTAGAAAGTGCAGGTCCCCGCCGTGTGGTAGGATTCCGCTTCCGCCTCCAGCAGTTCCTCGCGGCTGGCCTTGCCTTCGGCGTAGAGCGCGCGCACCCGCGCCTTTTCCTTGTTGGGCAGGCCGGAGGGCATGGGCCCGGCGGGCACGAAGAGCACCGGAAGGTGGCCGAAGGACAGAGCGCCCATCATCAGCCCCGGAACGATCTTGTCGCACACGCCGAGACAGAGCGCCGCGTCGAACATGTCGTGAGAAAGGGCAACCGCGGTCGCCATGGCGATCACGTCGCGGCTGAACAGGCTCAGCTCCATGCCCGGCCGCCCCTGGGTGACGCCGTCGCACATGGCGGGCACGCCGCCTGCGACCTGCGCCGTGGCGCCGTGTTCGCGCGCCGCCCGCTTGAGAATGTCCGGATAACCGCCCAATGGCTGATGGGCGGAGAGCATGTCGTTATAGGCGTTGACGATGGCGATGTTGGGCCACGCCGCGCCGCGCAGGCGCAGCTTGTCCGGGGCCGGCGCGGCGGCGAAGCCGTGGGCGAGGTTGCCGCAGGAGAGCCCGCGGCGGCGCGGCCCCTCGCGCGCCTGCCCGTCCATGCGTTCCAGATAGGCGGCGCGGGAGTCGCGGCTGCGTTCCGCGATCCGCGCCGTGACCTCGGCGACCCGTTCATGCATGAGCGGTCTCCTTCGTTTGGGTGACCGCCCGCCTCAGGGCGCCCACCAGACTTCGACGGGCGCGCGCGTCTGCCGCAATACGGCGCGCACCGGCATGGAAAGCATGTCTTCTCCCCCAAGCGCCCGTTCATAGACCGAACGTTTTTCCGCTCCCGTGATGTGGAGAACGATCAGCCGGGACTCCATCAGCGCATGAAGGGTGAGGGTCAGGCGCGGCAGGGCGGCGGCTCCCGCGCCCCCCGGCTTCACCGGCATGACGAGACGGCGGGAGGCGGGATCGAGCGCCGCTTCAAGGCCATCCGCATGAGGAAAAAGCGAGGCCGTATGCCCGTCCCTGCCCATGCCCAGCACGACGGCGCCGAAGGGGCGCGGCACGGCACGCAGGCGCTCTTCGGCCTCCCGCGCGCCCTCTTCCGGCGTGGCATGGCGGGTCTTCAGCCCCACAAAACCGGCCCCGGCTGCGCGGCCGGTGAGCAGGCGTGTGCTCACCAGGAATTCGTTGCTCTCCGGCGAGTCCGTGTCCACCCAGCGTTCATCCGCCAGCGTGACGGTAATACGGCGCCAGGGGAGCGGAACGGCACAGAGACGATCGAACAAGGGTTTCGGCGTCGAACCGCCGGAGACGGCGAGGCTTGTCACGCCATCCCTGTCGAGGGCGTCCTTCAACGCCGCAGCCAGACGTTCCGAAAGGTTCTCCGCAAGACTCTGCGCGTCAGGAAATTCACGGAATACCGGCCGCGCCGAAAGACCGGATGTGTAAATGTCGCTCATACCGGCTGTTCGTGCCAGGAATGTCCGTCGCGCTCGGTGAGCGCCATGGCGGAGGCGGGGCCCCATGTTCCGGCGGCATAGGGTTTGGGCGCCGTACCTTCCGAGCGCCATCCGGCGCCGATGCCGTCAATCCATTCCCAGGCCGCCTCGACCTCGTCCCGCCGCACAAACAATGTGGTGTCGGCGTGAAGGGCGTCAAGCAGAAGCCGTTCGTAGGCAATGCGCCGCCTCGCGTTTCCGAAGGCGTCATGCAGCGAAAGATTGAGCGCCACTTCCTTCATTTGAACGCCCGCGCCCAGCCCGGGCACCTTGTTCATCACCAGAAGCTTGATGTATTCCTCCGGCTGAAGACGAATGATCAGCTTGTTGGGCGCGATTTTCTGCGGTCCGTCCTGGAAAGCGAAGATGGAGTGGGGCACCGGGCGGAACTGAATGAAGATTTCCGAATAGCGGTAAGGCAGCCGTTTGCCGGTGCGCAGATAGAAGGGCACGCCCGCCCAGCGCCAGTTGTCGATATCCGCGCGCAGGGCAACAAAGGTTTCCACCGGTCCGGGCCCGCCGCCCGCTTCATCCGCATAACCCGGCACCGATTTCCCCTCGATGACACCCGCCGTATATTGTCCGCGCACGGTCTTGCGCGCGGCGTCGGCGGCCGAGAACGGCCTCAGCGCCCGGACCACCTTGACCTTTTCATTGCGCACGGCATCCTCGTCGAGATCCCCGGGGGGCTCCATGGCGACGAGGCAGAGAAGCTGCATCATGTGGTTCTGCACCATATCGCGCAGCGCCCCCATTTCGTCGTAATAATCCCGGCGCCCGCCCACGCCCACGGTTTCCGAAACCGTGATCTGCACCTGCTCGATACCGCCCGTGTTCCAGAGCGGTTCGAACAGCATATTGGCGAAACGGAGTACGAGCAGGTTCTGGACGGTTTCCTTGCCCAGATAATGATCCACGCGGAAGATATTCTCTTCCGGAAACGCTTCCGCGACGGCTTCGTTGATTTCGCGCGATGACTGCAGATCGTGGCCGATCGGCTTCTCGAGCACCAGAAATGCGCCGCGTCCGTTAAGGCCCGCCGCGGCGATGCTCCGGCAGATCGGTCCGTAGAGGCTCGGCGGCGTGGCGAGATAATGGAGGATGCGCCCGCCGGGCACGGTTTGAAGCTGGCGGTGTGCATCGGGTCCGGTGAGGTCGAGCGTGCAATGACTGAGCCGCCTGACGAAGCGGCGCACCAGGTCCCCATCGGGCAGGCCGCCCCGCCGCTGCGCCACGAAACGGGTCATGACTTCTTCCGCGAAGGCCCGGTCCTCCCTCGGGGTGCGGGAGACTGCAACGATGCGCAGGCCGGGGGGCAGCAGGCCGTCCTGCTCCAGATAAAAGAGCGCGGGATACAGCATGCGCATCGCCAGATCGCCGCTGCCGCCATAGATCACCAGAGTGCACGGACCGGACAAGCCGCCGGTGTTAACGCTCATTAATCCTCGCCTCGCTCGCTGCCGGGACAGGGCCGCGTGCCTTATCAAACAGATGTGCCGGCGGCAGCCGCATTTCCAGACGGAAGCGTTTCGCGATGCAGGGGTTGGGCCACGAAACTGCCATCAACTGATTATCCGGTTGCTGAGGGTTCCAGCTTCTCAGAGCGCTGGGCCCACATTTGGTTTTCTCTTAAGTTTTCCCCTCTAGGCATAATCGCTCACATAATACGCGTTATCCGGAAGGTTCGGGTTTAACGGAGTTTCAGATCACGATCCCGGCGCGGAGCACGGCCGCTGAACGATTTCTTCAGGCTGCCGGCAACGGGCGCGCTGACCCGGACGCAGCGCCTGCGCCGGCCGGGCGAACCGGAACCGGAGGCAGCTCAATGAAGCACCCGCGCATTCTCATGACGGCGGACGCCGTCGGCGGCATCTGGGTTTTCGCCTCAACCCTTGCAAGGGCCCTGGCCCGAAGCGGGTGCGAGGTCGTCCTGGTCACGCTGGGCCCGCGCCCGGAAGCGCATCAGCGCACCGAGCTTGCCGGCAGTTCCGGCGTGAGGCTGATCGAGACCGATCTGCCGCTGGAATGGATGGACCCGGCAGGCCGCCAGGCCGGCAGGACGCGGCAGGAACTCGCGGCGATCGCCGCCGAAGCCGCGCCGGATGTCGTTCATCTCAACAGCTTTCGCGAGGCCGCCGGCGACTGGCGCGCGCCTGTCGTCGTCACCGCCCATTCCTGTGTTTTTTCCTGGTGGCACGCGACGCGGGGCGGCGAACCGCCCGGCAATGCGTGGCAGGCCTACCGCGCCTATACGCGGGCGGGGCTCGCCGCGGCCGATGCCTGGGTGGCGCCCAGCCGCGCCATGCGAGAAGAAATTGCCCGGATATACCGGCCCCGGAAACCGGGTTGGGTGATTTCCAACGGCATGGAGCCCCTGCCCCCCGGTCCCGGTGAGCGCCGGCCTGTCGTGACCGCGGTGGGCCGTCTCTGGGACGAAGGCAAGAATATAGCGGTGCTAGACGCGGCAGCGGAAAAGATCCACTGGCCGGTCCGCGTCATGGGGCCGGACATCGGTGCCGCAGGCCAGGGCGCCGCCGGGCGCTTTCGCCATCTGCACACCCTGGGGCCCCTGCCGCGCCGGGCCGTGCTGGGCGAGCTGGAGACGGCGGAAATCTACGTTTCCCCGGCACGTTTCGGGCCCTTCGGCCTGAGCGTGCTCGAAGCCGCCTCCTGCGGGGCGGCGCTTGTGCTCTCCGACATTCCGGCCTTCCGGGAACTTTGGGGCGGTGCCGCGCTGCTGGTTCCGCCCGATGACGAGGCGGCGCTCGCCAAGGCGGTAAACGGACTGATCGCCGAGCCGGAACGCCGCCAGGCCCTTGCCGCCACCGCCCGCGCCCGCGCCGCGCGCTATCCGCTGCGGGCCACGGTGAACGGCTATCTGCGGCTCTATGCCCGGCTGACCTCGGGCGCCGCCGCATTCGACCGGATTCCGGACCCCCTTCAGCCGCCGGAAGCAACCGCGCCCGCAGCGGCCGAAAGGGCTTCCCCACATGTCTGAACAGGTGCTGTTCGACGGCTGGAATGGTATCGGCCGCACCATACTGGTCGGTCTTCTGGCCTATGTCGTGCTGATCCTGCTCCTGCGCATTTCGGGCAAGCGCACGCTTTCGAAAATGAACGCCTTCGACCTGGTGGTGACGGTCGCTCTGGGGTCGTCTCTGGCGACGGTCCTCCTGTCCAAGGATGTGGCCCTGTCCGAAGGCGTTATCGCCTTCGCGGTGCTGATCGGCGCGCAGTTTGCGATTACCTGGATGTCGGTTCGCTCCGGCGGTTTCCGCAAGATCATCAAGTCGGAGCCCTCCCTGCTCTTTCACCGGGGACGGTTTCTCGACAACGCCATGTTCTCCGAGCGCGTCACCCGCGACGAGGTTCTGGCGGCCGTGCGCGATCAGGGAATCCTCGACCTGGAGTCGGTGGAAGCCGTGGTTCTGGAGACGGACGGCAGTTTCACCACCATGTCACAGCCGCCCCCGGGCAAACCTGCCGAAGCCAGCGCGCTGCAGTCCGTGTCGGCCGCAATGGAAGCAAAGGAGCGGCCGGGCGCGCATCCGGCGTCCTGACGGCGTCCGGCTTCAATATTCAGTAATCCACCCTTTCCAGATAAAGGCCGTGGGGCGGGGCCAGCGCTCCGCAGGCCGAACGGTCCCGTGCTTCGAGAATCCGGGCGATTTTTTCCACGGGCCAGCGCCCCAGCCCCACCTGCGCCAGCGAGCCCACGATGGAGCGCACCTGATGGTGCAGGAAGGAACGCGCGCTGACCTTCACCACCACCTCGTCAAGCTGGCGCGAGACGGAAATCGCGTCCAGCGTCTTCACCGGCGAGGCCGACTGGCACTGGGCCGCCCGGAAGGTGGTGAAGTCGTGCCGGCCGGTGAGCGCCTGTGCGGCCTCGTGCATGGCGTCCGCATCAAGCGGCCGGACCACGAGCCAGGCCCGGTTCCGGTCCAGCGTCAGCGGCGCGCGCCGGTTGACGATGCGGTAGAGATAATGGCGCCCGAGGGCGTCGAAGCGGGCATGGAATTCGGGTTCCGCCTCACGGGCCTCAAGGACGGCGACCGGCGCGGGCTTCAGGTGATGGTTGAGGGCGTCGCGAACGGTGGCGGCGGCCGTCTGCTTTTCGATGTCGAAATGAACGACCTGACCCAGCGCGTGCACGCCGGTATCGGTGCGCCCCGCCGCGAACACGGTGACCGTTTCGCCGCAGAATCCGGCAATGGCCTCCTCCAGCGCCTGCTGCACGGAAGGGCCGTTGTTCTGGCGTTGCCAGCCGACGAACGGCGTGCCGTCATATTCCAGAATTAGCTGGTATCGGGTCATGCTTGATTCATATCCTGCGGGCACGGTCAGGGGCGCGACAGGTTCCCGGCCCTGCTGGTGAGAGAAACGGAGTGGAGATTCTCATGGACGCCGAGCTTCGGGAAGCCGTCCTGGATATCATGGAAAACCACAGGATCATGACGGTGGCCACCCTGCGGGCCGACGGCTTCCCGCAGGCGACCACGGTTTCCTACGTCCATGACGGGCTGGACCTGTTCTTCGGCTGTGCGCCCATGAGCCAGAAGGCCCGCAATATCAATCGCGATCCCCGGGTTTCGCTCACCATCGACCACGATTACGAGGACCTGAGCAAGATCCGGGGCATTTCGGCGGCCGGGCGGGCCGAGCCGCTCTCCCGCCTCGAGGACCGGGCCAAGGTCGAACGGATGATGCTCAAACGGTTCCCCAAACTGCAGCACTACGCCCCGGACGTGACCGACGAGGACGTCCTGTTCATCCGCATCCGGCCCACGGTGATCTCGGTCATCGACTACACCAAGGGCTTCGGCCATACCGATCTGGCGATTCTGAGCTAGCCCGCGCGCGCGCCTTCGGCGGGCCGGAAGCCGCGCAGGAACTCCTCCGCGCTCATGGGCCGTTTGCCTGCGGGCTGCACTTCCTCAATCTTCAGCGCCCCCTCGCCACAGGCGACGGTCAGACCCTGCAGGATCGTGCCGGGTGCGCCGCCGCCCTCCACGGGCCGGGCGCGCAGCACTTTCAGGCGCACCGTCCTGCCGTGCGTGTCCGTCAGTTCGAAGAAGGCGCCCGGATGGGGCGTCAGGCCCCTGATGACGGGATCGAGTTCCGCCGCCGGACGGGACCAGTCGATGCGGCTCTCTTCCTTCGTGACCTTGCGGGCGTAGGTGACGCCTTCTTCCGGCTGGGGCGTGGGGGTGAGCGCCCCGCGCTCCAGAGCGGCCAGCGCGCGCACCATCAGGGTGGCGCCGATGCGGGCGAGCGTGTCGTGCAGGCTGCCCGCTGTCTCGTCCGGGGCGATGGGCACGCGTTCGGCCAGCAGCACGGGGCCGGTGTCGAGCCCTTCCTCCATCTGCATGACCATGACGCCGGTCTCCTCGTCCCCCGCCATGATCGCGCGCTGGATGGGCGCCGCCCCCCGCCAGCGCGGCAGCAGGGAGGCGTGCAGGTTCAGACAGCCATGACGCGGCGTGTCGAGGACCGGCTTGGGCAGGATCAGCCCGTAGGCGGCGACCACCGCCACGTCCGGATCGAGGGCGGTGAAGGCTTCCTGTTCCTCCGCCCCCTTGAGGCTTGCGGGCGTGCGCACGGGCAGGCCGTGGGCCTCGGCGAAGGCATGAACGGGGCTCGGTTTCGGCTTGTGGCCGCGGCCGGCCGGACGCGGCGGCCGGGTGTAGACAGCCGCAATCTCATGGCCTGCCGCCAGCAATTCGGCCAGTGTGGGAACGGCAAAGTCGGGCGTGCCCATGAAGGCGAGGCGCAGCGTCATAAGTCTAACCCTCCCCGCTCGTCCCTGCGCAAGCAGGGATCCAGAGCAGCGTTGTAAAAATTAAGTAAGGGCACAGTACGGAAATTAACTCCCCAAGTGAAAGTTCAATCTTTGAGGTTCCATTTTTTGCTGGGTCCCTGCTTTCGCAGGGATGAGCGGAGAGAGTTTTCGAAATCACGCACCTGGCGTGGGAACCGCAAGGACAGGCAGAAAACCTCAGCGTCACCCCGCCACTTTCAGGCGCTTCGTTTTCTGCAGCTTGCGCAGCATCATGTTGCGCTTCAGCTTGGACAGATAGTCGATGAACAGGACCCCGTTGAGGTGGTCGATTTCGTGCTGGAGGCAGACGGCCAGCATGCCCTCGGCCTCGATCTCGCGGGCCTCGCCGTCATAATCCAGATAGCGGGCCCGGATGCGCTCGGGGCGTTCCACCGTCTCCCAGAGATCGGGCACCGACAGGCAGCCCTCTTCCTGGGCGCGCGTATCGCCGGAATGCCAGAAAATTTCGGGATTGACGAAATAGCGGGGCTGCGGCTCCTCGCCGTCGCCCGCCAGATCCATGACGATGACGCGCTTCGGCACGCCCACCTGAATGGCGGCCAGCCCGATGCCGCGCGCCGCATACATGGTCTCCAGCATGTCGTCCATGAGCGCGCGCGTCTCATCGTCCACCCGGTCCACGGGCTCGGAGACGGCCTTCAGGCGCGGATCGGGCGCCACGATGATTTCACGAACTGCCATAGCGGGGAGATAGGGAATCTCCTAAAACAGGTCAAGAAAGCGAAACGGCGTTCAGGGGAACCCGCGATGAGTGAACTGTTTGCGGATGGCGCAGCCGGGACCGTTCTGGTGGTGCTGGCCGTGCTCCTGCTGCTGGCGCTGGCGGCGGGCGCGGGCGCCGTGTTCTGGGGCGCGCGGGCGCGCCAGGCCGGACGGCGCGAGGC
>JBKHIN010000182.1:0-6508 GCA_046538635.1 Alphaproteobacteria bacterium | reverse complement strand
GGCCCCTTTGGTGCGTGCGGCGGCCCGCTTGCCGCCGGCCCCGTGTACATGGTGAAAATTGCGGGATAGGGTCTCGAACCCGGAAAAGCGAGGCGGCCCATGCACTATGCCGATTATCTGCGTCTGCACGAGCTTCTCGATCTCCAGCGCCGCGAAAGCGAGCGCCAGGGCAGCCCCGCGCATGACGAGATGCTCTTTATCATCATCCATCAGGCCTATGAACTGTGGTTCAAGCAGATCCTGTTCGAACTGGATCTGGTTCAGGAGATTTTCTCGGGGCCCGTTGTCGAGGACACGGACACGGGCAAGATCGTTCATGCGCTCGACCGTGTCCTTGCCATTCAGAAGCTGCTGGTGCAGCAGGTGGACATTCTGGAAACCATGACGCCCATGGACTTTCTGGAATTCCGAGACTTGCTGATGCCGGCCTCCGGTTTCCAGAGCGTACAGTTCCGGGAACTGGAGATCCGGCTGGGACTGGAGCGCGATGAGCGTTTGTCGGTGGACGGCGGCGCGTTCGATGTGCGGCTGAAACCGGAGGAGCGCGAATATCTGGCCCGGATAGAGAAACGCCCCTCGCTGCTCGGACAGCTCGACCGCTGGCTGGCGCGCACGCCCTTCGTCGATATGAAGGATTTCGACTTCGAGCGTGCCTATACAAGCGCGCTTCACGACATGCTCGCCGCCGAACACGCGCTTATCGAATCCAATGAATATCTGACTACGGAAGAGCGCGAGCGTCAGCTGGCGTCCCTGGACCGGGCGCGGAACATGCTCGATGCGCTGTTCGATGAGGCCCGGTACCGGGAACTGCAGGAACGGGGCGCCTGGCGGCTCAGCCGTCCGGCCCTGAAGGCGGCGCTGTTCATCCATCTCTACCGGGACGAACCGGCGCTCCAACTGCCTTTCCGGATGCTGTCCCTGCTCATGGACATTGACGAGGCGATGAGCACCTGGCGGCTGCGTCATGCGCTCATGGCCCAGCGCATGATCGGCCGCAAGGTGGGCACCGGCGGCTCATCCGGGCACGGATATCTGCGGGAAACGGCAGACCGGCACCGGGTGTTCGAGGATCTGTTTTCAATTGCTACGTTCCTGATCCCCCGCTCCAGCCTGCCGCGCCTGCCGGAAGGCGTGCACAAGGCCATGTCCTATCGTTATGCCTCGACTGCCGGACGGTGACGGCTTTTAGGCGATCGGGTGTTCCGCAAATGAGTTGGAAACCGTTCTTCGCACGTACATTCGGCCGCCGCGAGGCGCCGCTCCACTTCGCGCCGCAGGGACATCATCCGTGGCCGGATGTCACCTATGACGCACAACTGAACGCCTGGCGCGATGCCGCGCATCTGCTCGACGGCAAGTGGGAATGGATCGAAAGCCGTCTTGCCCCCCGTGCCCGCAAGCGACTCGCCGGCATGCTCAATCTCGACGATCCGGACACTCTCGTGTTCGGTTCGGGCATTCATGAGTTCCTGATGCGGGTTCTCTCCTGCCTGCCCCGCCACCGGCCGCACCGTATTCTGACCAGCGATTCCGAGCCCGCGCGTTTCGACCGTCAGGCCGCGCGGCTGGAGGAGGAGGGGGCGGCCGTGGTAATCCGGGTTCCGTCCCGCCCCTTCGACAGTTTTCCCGAGCGATTCCGGGCCGAAGCCGCCAAGGGCGGGCACGACCTCCTCTGGCTCAGCCATGTGTTTTTCGATTCAGGCTTTATCGTGCCCGCCCTGGAGGACATCGTGGCGTCCGTGCCCGATCCCGCCACCCTGATCGTGTTCGACGGCACCCACAGTTTCATGGCCGTGCCCGTCGATCTCCACCCTATCGAAAGGCGGGCCTTCTATGTGGCGGGCGGCGGCAAATATGCCATGGCGGGCGAGGGCGTCAGCTTCATGCATGTGCCGCCGCATCCTGAGCTGCATCCCCGGGACACGGGCGGCTTTCCCGGCGGGGATGAACCGGTTGGCGCTGCCGGTGTGCGAAAGCTCCGGTCCTTCGGCAGCGCAGAGGCGGATCCCACGGGCCTTTACCGGCTGACCGCGGTGCTGGAATGGCTGGCCGAACGCCGCCTCACAGTGGATCGCACAACCGAATATGTCCGCCACCTCCAGATCCTGTTTCTCGATCAATTGCGCGAAGATCCGCTCAGTCCGGTGCATACGGACCAGTTGCTGGCCGATCCCAGATTCGGTCAGTGCGGCCGGTTTCTGGCCTTCAATACGGACCACGCCGACCGGATTTGCGAAGGGTTGCGCCGGCAGGGCGTGATCGTCGATCACCGGCGTGGCCGGCTGCGGATCGGTTTCGGTATTTATCACACTGCAGAGGATGTGGACCGGCTGGTCAGCCAGTTGCGGCTGGCAGCAAGATTCCTTCCCTGATTCCGTCGAATACGAACTGTACCGACAGGGCTGCCAGAAGCACGCCCATCAGGCGGGTAATGAGGATGGACACGCTGCGTCCGGCCAGCGCCAGCAGGAAACCCGCCGTAACCAGCAGCACGAAGCTGGCCGCGATCACCAGCGCCAGCGCCGCAAGGATGCTGGTCCGCGTAACGTCATCCCCTTCCGCCGCCGTCATCAGCAGCACGATGGAGGCGATGGCGCCCGGCCCCGCCAGCAGCGGAATGGCGAGGGGAAAGACGGCGATTCCGTCTTCCTCCTCGACCTCATGCTGTTCGGCGATTTTCCGCTGGACGTTGCGCTCCCGGCGCGGCGTGCGCTGCTCGAAGATCATCTCGAGGCCGATGAGGAAGAGCAGGATGCCGCCTGCCGTCCGGAAGGCGGGCAGGCCGATCCCCAGTGTTTCGAGCAGTGCGCCGCCGCCCAGCGCGAACCCGCCCAGGATGAGGGCCGCAATCAGGGTGGCGGCCAGCGCCGTGCGGATGCGCCGTCCCCAGCCCATGCCTCGCGTCAGGGCCGCGAATACCGGCGTCACGCCCAGAGGGTCGATGACCACGAACAGGGTCACGAAGGATGTGGTGATCGTGGTCCAGTCCATGAATGCGCTCCCCCTCCGCGCACAGAAAACCGCGGACGATCCGTGACAGGATCGCCGCGGCGGAGTGTAGCTGCCGGAGGCTTGAGGAGGAAGCTCGACAGACCGCCCGGCCGGCGGGACCGGAAATGCTCGCGGAAAGAGCGTCCCGCAGGGAGAAAAGCGTCTTTCCCGATACAACGCATTTGTGCCGGATTTTCATGAGCTGACAACCGCGCCTTTTGCGGTTGCTACCGCTTCCGCAGCCGGGCGGCGAATGCCTCGAAAAGCGGATTGCCGGAGGAGAAGACGTAGTCCGGACGGCCCGCCACCACGGTGCGGCAGCCGGCTCTCCGCAGCGCCTCGACGGTGGGGTACAAGTGTTCCTCAGGGCAATGCACGGTGAGCGCTCCGCCGCCTGCAGCGGAAATGATGCACTCTGCTTCCGATTCCAGCCGCTTGAGGACCGCCCGGTCTTCCGGCGGCGGCGAGGCCTGCAGCGTGCGTGTCGCCCGGCCCCGTTCCCGCGCGCCGGTCAGATCTGCGATCAGGGCGAACGCCGTTCGCGCTGCCGGGCTCCACCGGGCCCGCAGCGACGCGGCCAGGAACGCCTCGGACTTCAAGATCACGCCGTCGTCCAGAACCTTCAGATTGTTGGCCGCAAGCGTGGCGCCGGATGAGGTGATGTCCACGATCATTTCTGCCGTGCCGGCGGCCGGCGCCCCTTCCGTTGCGCCCTGGCTTTCCACGATCCGGTACTCTGCAAGTCCGTGGCGGGCGAAGAAACCGCGCGTGAGCGCCAGATATTTGGTTGCCACCCGTAGCGGTCGGTGGCGGCGCGCCCGGAATGCCTGGGCAACATCTTCCAGATCGGCCATGGTGCTCACATCGATCCAGGACCGCGGGACCGCCACCACCACATCGGCGTAACCGAAGCCCGGAGCCTGCACCAGGTGGACAGCCTCTTCCTCCGGGCCAATCTCTTTGATCAGGTCCAGGCCCGTTATGCCCAGATGAAGCGCCCCTGCATGGAGGCCTGCCGCAATTTCGGAGGCGGACAGATAGAGAACCTCCGTATCCGGAATGCCGGATATGACTCCCTGATAGGCGCGCGCGTCGCCTGCGCGCTTCACCCGAAGGCCCGCCTCTTCCAGCCAGGCGAACGCAGCGTCATGAAGGCGGCCCTTGGAGGGCAGGGCCACGATCAGGGGACCGCCGCTCATGGCGCATTCCCCCGGGCCGGGGCGGAGGGCGCGGCCTTCTCATGGCTGATGGCAGCCAGCCGCTCCACCCACACCGAACCGCCGACGGCGGGCACGGGCGCCTCGGCGCCCAGCCGGGCGAGCAGCGCGTCATACCGTCCGCCGCCCGCGATCTTGCGGTTTTCGCCCAGGCCGGGCGCCCGGAATTCGAAGACGAAACCGGTATAATAGTCCATGTCACGGCCGAAGGCGGTAGCGAACTCCGCCGCGTCCAGATCGATATTCCGCTTGCCGATCAGCTCAAGCCGTTCCGCCAGCGCTTCAAGGGCGTCATCCAGATCAAGGCCCGCTTCCTGCGCAAGCCCGGCAGCGGCCTCTACCGCGCGCGGTGCGGGAACGCTCAAGGAGAGAAAGCGCCGGATCAGGCCGGTGAGGTCGTCCGGGAGGCCGGCGGCGCGCATGGCCGCGGCCTGCTCGAGAAAGCGCTCGGTAATCTCCTCCATGCTCCGCCCGCCGACGGCATCGATCCGGGCGATCGTCAACACGTCCCGCAGGGCCGCGCGCGCCTCCTCCTCGCTGAGATGGCTGAGCGCGCTCAGCAGGGCGTCCATGTTGCGCATGCCCTCACCCGGCCCCGCCGCACGCGCCAGCAGGTCATGCGTGGCCGCCGGTGAACGAAAGCGCCGCTTCAACCGCCCCCGCCAGGCCTCCGGCAGATCGAGGGCATCGGCGAAGGCGGCGAACAGGCCCGGATCGCCCAGGTGCAGCGTCGTCCGGCCCGCCGCCGTTTCCTGCACGGCGCCGTGGACCAGGGCGAACACTTCGGCGTCCGCCTCGGCGGAGGGTTCCCGGCCGCCCAGCCGTTCGATCCCGGCCTGAAGGAACTGGGCGGCCTTGCCGTCACCCTCGGGCACGGAGCGAAAGGCCGGGCCGAAATAGCTGAATTTTGCGGCGGTCCTGCCCGGCGCCTTCCTGAGACACATGCGCGCCAGAGGAACGGTGAGATCGGGGCGCAGGCAGAGTTCCTCCCCCTGCGGCCCGGCGAAGACATAGATGCGCTTGCGCACGGCCTCGCCGTACAGATCAAGGAAGACATCGGCAGGCTGAAGAATGGAAGGCTCGGCGCGGGCATAGCCGGCCTTCCTGAACGAGTCGAGAATGGGGGCGGCAAGCGCTTCCAGCGTCGCCAGTTCCTGCGGCCCGTACTCGGGGAACCGTTGCATGGCTTCAAGCATGGCGGGCGAGGATTTCCCTGACGCCCTTGACCAGAGATTCGGCGGGCACCGAAATCTGGGCGGGCTGTTCCTCGCGCCAGGTGCGGTTGTCGGCGATGGCGGCTGCCATCTGTGCGCCCAGAATGAGGTCTTTCAGCGTGACCTCGCCCCTGTTGCGTTCATCCTCACCCTGAATGATGGCGACCGGCGCGCCGCGCTTGTCGGCGTATTTAAGCTGCGCCTTCATGCCGCCGCCGCCCAGATAGACTTCCGCGCGCACGCCCGCGGCGCGCAATTCCTGCGCCATGCGGGCATAGCCCGGCAGACGGCCCTTCTCCATGACCAGCACCACCACCGGCCCGCGCGTGTGCCGTTCGCTGACACGGCCCAGAACCCTCAGGGCGCTGAGCAGGCGGCTCACGCCGATGGAGCAGCCGGTCGCGGGCACCTCCACGCCCTTGAAGCGCTTGACCAGATCGTCATAGCGGCCGCCGCTCGCCACCGAGCCGAAGCGCACGGGGCGGCCCTTTTCGTCCTCGATTTCGAAGGTCAGGTCGGCCTCGAAAACCGGGCCCGTGTAATAGCCCAGTCCGCGCACGATGGAGGGGTCGAAGGTGACCCGCTCATCGGCATAGCCGAGCGCGTCGAGCACTTCGGCGATCCGTTCCAGCTCCTCGATGCCTTCGCGCCCGGCCGGGCTGTTGGCGACCAGTTCCGCAAGCCTCGCCATCACCTTCTCCCGGCCGCCACCACCCGCGTCGGTGAAGGCCATCACCATGTCGGTCTGTTCGGCGCTTAGCTTTGCCCCCTCGGTGAAATCGCCGGACTCGTCCTTGCGGCCCGGGCCCAGAAGCAGGCGCACGCCCTCCGGACCCAGACGGTCCAGCTTGTCGATGGCGCGCAAGATGGTCAGCCGCTTGACTTCCGTTTGCGGATCATCGGCGTTCAGAACGCCGATACGTTCCAGGACGCCGTTCAGGACCTTCCGGTTATTCAGCCGGACCACATAATCGCCGCGTGAAATGCCCACGGCCTCCATGCAGTCGGCGAGCATGGCGGCCAGTTCGGCGTCCGCCGCCATCATGGGCGTGCCCACCGTATCGGCGTCGCATTGCCAGAATT
>JBKHIN010000181.1:0-6520 GCA_046538635.1 Alphaproteobacteria bacterium | reverse complement strand
GCCCGGCCCAGCGGGCGGAGTAGATGCCCGGCTCGCCGCCCAGCGCATCCACCGCAAGGCCCGAATCGTCGGCGAGCGCGGGCAGGCCCGCGCCTTCGGCTGCTGCGCGCGCCTTGAGTCCGGCATTGGCCTCGAAGGTCGTGCCTGTTTCCTCCGGCTCCAGGAGATCGAGTTCGGCTGCGGAAACAGCCTCCACCCCGAACGGCCTCAGAAGATCGGCGATCTCGCGCACCTTGCCCGGATTGTGACTGGCAATGACGAGCTTGCCGCCGGTCAACTTGCGATGACTGTTCATTCCTCAGGTCAGTTTGAGCGCCGCCTTCTGGGCGGCGGTAAGTTCCTCGATGCCCTTGCGGGCCAGGCCGATCAGCGCGGTGAACTCAGCGTCCGTGAACGGGTGCTGCTCCGCCGTGCACTGAATTTCGACGATTTTACCCGAGCCCGTCAGGACAAAATTGCCGTCCGTGTCGGCCTCGGAGTCTTCCGCGTAATCCAGGTCGAGCACCGGTTCGCCCCGGAAGATGCCGCAGGAAACGGCCGCCACCTGGTCGTTCAGGGGAATGCCCGTCAGCATTTCCCGGTCATACATCCATTGCAGCGCCTGACGCAAAGCCACCCAGGCCCCGGTGATGGCGGCGGTGCGCGTGCCGCCGTCAGCCTGCAGGACGTCGCAATCCACGGTAATCTGGCGTTCGCCCAAGCGCTGGAGGTCCAGAACCGACCGCAGCGAACGGCCGATCAGGCGCTGAATCTCCTGGGTGCGGCCCGACTGTTTGCCGCGCGCCGCCTCACGCTGCATGCGCTCATTGGTGGAACGCGGCAGCATGCCGTATTCGGCCGTTACCCAGCCCCTGCCGTGACCCTTCAGCCAGGGCGGTACCCGGTCCTCCACCGTTGCCGCGCACAGGACGTGGGTATCGCCGAAACGCACGAGACACGATCCTTCCGCATTCTTCGCAAAACCCGGTTCGAGGGTGACGGGACGCAGAGTGTCGGCGGCGCGATTTGAGGGGCGCATCGGCAGGGTCCTTATGGCAATGGATAGTTGCGGCGAGTTCTAGCCCGCATTTATGCGGCTGTCCACGGGATGATCCCGCAGGCGCGGCACTTCACCGAGTGTCACGCAGCCTCCACGTCAGTGCGGCTGAAATCGTTGCCCTTGTACAGTAGGGGCTCACCAGTTGCCGTGCTCAGGGCGTAGGAAAAACAGTCGCCGAAGTTCAGGGCTGCCGGATGATGTCCCTTACCGAATTTCCGGTAGGCCCGCCTGGCGGCGTAGGCCTGGTTTCGGTCTGTCGCCACGATCTCTATTCCGAGCGCATTCAACAGCAGATCAAATTTGTCGAGCCCGGTATCACCGAAACGGCTTGCGATAATGATTGAGCATTCGACGAGGGAAACGGCTGACAGGAGGGGTTTTCCGTCCCGCTCAATTTTTTCCCTGAAGCGTGCGTGCTCCGGCTCCTCCTGGACGAGGGCGAGAATTGCCGAAGTGTCAATGACCATCAGCCAGGCAATCCCCGTTCGTCATAGCCCAGAATTTCGTTATCCGTCCGCTCGTCGAGAACAGGCAAGCTCCTGAAAGAAGCGAGAATCTCATCGATCTCCTCTTTGCGCTTTGCCCGACGGCCCGCGTCCTCCACCTCGCGCAGACGGGCTTCAAGGGCGGAGGTTATGGCCTCGGTCAAGGTTTCTCCGGTAAGGCTGGCAAGCTGGCGTGCCAGGGCATCGGCTTTCGGATCCTTGATGTGAAGAGTCATGATGCGGCTTTCAACATAATAATGTGCCTTTATATATCTCCGTGCGGTTCGGAAATTCAAGATCTCCGCCGCGCTTTCACGGCCCCTTGCGCCCGGGCCGCCGATCTTGCATATCCGGCGATCGGGCCGATTTAATGGGTGAACCCGAACATAAAAGGAACGCCGGCAGGAACAGGATGGAAGGCAAAACTCCCACAGTCGCGGATTTGAACGAACGCTCGCGCGAAATCTTCCGGCGCATCGTGGAGAATTTCCTCGAAACGGGCGAGCCGATGGGCTCACGCACCGTCAGCCGCGTTTTGCCCATGGCACTGTCGCCCGCCTCCGTGCGCAATGTGATGTCGGATCTGGAACAGTTGGGGCTGCTCTACGCCCCCCATACCAGCGCCGGGCGGCTGCCCACGGAGCTGGGCCTGCGCATGTTCGTGGACGGCCTGCTGGAAGTGGGCGATCTGTCGGAGGAAGAGCGCGAAAACATTGAACGGCAATTGTCCGGCACCTCTTCCGACCGCACGGTCGAGGATATGCTTTCGGAGGTCAGCCGCACCCTGTCGGGCCTCAGCCACTGCGCGGGACTGGTCACCGCACCCAAGCTGAACACCACGGGACTCAAACATATCGAATTCGTCTCCGTGGGACCGGGCCGGACGCTGGTCGTGATGGTCAGCGAGAACGGCAATGTGGAAAACCGCATCATCGACGCGCCCGCGGGGATCACGCCGTCGGCCCTCGCGGAGGCCTCCAATTATCTCAATGCCCGGCTGCGCGGCCGCACGCTGAAGGAGACCCGCGAACAGATCCTTCAGGAAATTGCCGAGCGCAAGACCCAGATCGACCAGATCAGTGCCCGGATCGTGGAGGCCGGGCTGGCAAAATGGTCGGGAGAGGGTGACGGCAGCGAGGAACGCACGCTGATCGTCCGCGGCCAGTCGAATCTTCTGGAGGATCTGAATGCCCTGGAGGATCTCGAACGCATCCGCCGCCTGTTCGACGACCTGGAGAGCAAGCGGGATCTGATCGGGCTTCTCGATCTTGCCCGGGAGGCTGACGGCGTGCGCATTTTTATCGGCTCGGAGACGCAGTTGTTCGGGCTGTCGGGTTCCTCCCTGATCGTTTCACCCTATATGAACGCGAGACAGAAGATTGTCGGCGTGATCGGCGTGATCGGTCCGACACGCCTGAATTACGCTCGCATCGTGCCCATGGTGGACTACACGGCCAAGATCATGAGCCGGCTGCTGACCTGACGGGCCGATCGGATTCCGGAAACACACGGGGGAATGCATGAACGAGCAAGCGCGCGAAAAAACCGGGCATGAGGCGGACCCGGCCCGGCGCCGGGACGAAGACACCGGTGCGGCGCCGGAAGAGGAACAGCCCGAGGAAACCACCCGGGCCGCAGCGAGAACGGCCGCGGAAGTTGCCTCCGAAAAGGACGAGGAGGGTGCGGCTGAACTTCCGCCGGAAGAACAGCTGGCGCAAATGAAGGACCGTCTGCTGCGGGCCATGGCGGAAGCGGAAAATATCCGCCGCCGCTCGGAGCGGGAACGGGCCGAAGCCCAGAAATTCGGCATTGCCCGGTTCGCCCGCGACCTGTTGAGCGTTGCGGACAACCTGCGCCGCGCCATCGATGCCGTGCCGGAGGAACAGCGCGGCGAGATGGACGAGGCCGCCCGCAACCTCGTTACCGGCGTCGAGATGGTGGAGCGGGAGCTTCTGGCCACGTTCGAGCGCCACGGGGTGACGCCGCTGCAACCCGAAAAAGGGGCGAAGTTCGATCCCAATCTGCATCAGGCAATGGCGGAAGTTCCGGATCCGGATGCGCCGCCGGGCACCGTCGTCGACGTTTACCAGACCGGCTACGTGATCGGCGACCGCCTGCTGCGTCCGGCCATGGTGACGGTGGCGAAGGCCGGCGGCGCGGAACCCGGAAAGACGGAGCCGGCCGCAAGTGAAGCCGCCAGGGACCCCGGCCCGGAAAGCTGATTTCCGCCGGGACCCGCGCGGAACATCCATTCCCGGGCTCCCTGTGATAAAGTCCCCTCCTTGGTGAGTCGGGCCAAGCGCGGCGTGCGTGTGAGAGGGGACCGCCCCATGACCAACCTGATCCTGGCGGCAATCTTCTTCCTGGGCATCCACCTGTTTGTAGCCGGGACGCCATTGCGCGGCGTTCTCGTGCAACGGCTGGGCCGGGGCGTGTACATGGCATTCTTCAGCGTGGCTTCGATCGCCGGTATCGTCTGGCTGGCCATGGCCTACAATCAGGCTGCCATCAGCCCGGACAATGTCATGCTGCCGGGCTTTCCGCTGCCCGCCTGGTTCGCCCATCTGGGCGCACTGATCATGCTGATTGCCTTTCTGTTCGCCTTCATCGGCCTCACCACGCCGAGCCCGACCGCGGTGGGCAGCGAGGGCGTCCTGGACAAGCCCGAACCCGTGCGCGGGATCTTGCGCATCACCCGGCATCCTTTCCTGTGGGGCGTGCTGATCTGGGCGGCGTTTCACTTTCTCGCAAATGGCGATCTCGCGGCCAGCGTGATGTTCGGCATGTTCGTTATCCTGACGGCGGCAGGCACCTGGTCCATCGACAACAAGCGCCGCAGGGCTCTGGGCGAAAAATGGGACAGCTTCTCGGCCCGGACTTCGAACGTGCCCTTCGCCGCCATCCTGGCCGGCAAACAGGGCCTTCGGCTTGGCGAAATCGCGTGGTGGCAATGGCTGGGTGCGCTGGCCGCTTTCGGCCTGCTGTTTTACTTCCACATGGCCCTGTTCGGGGTTTCGCCCGTACCCCAATGGTCGCCTTACTGACGGAGAACGGTCCGCCGCCACGGGACTGTGCACCACCTTGTGTTGAATGATAGGGTGATTTTCCTGACGGGGGATTATCGGGACTAAAGAGGGGGGCACCGCATGGAGTGGATAACCGATCCGGCGATCTGGGCGAGCCTGGCCACCCTGACCGCGCTCGAGATCGTGCTCGGCATCGACAATGTCATCTTCCTGTCGGTGATTTCCTCCCGCCTGCCCGAACGTCAGCAGCCACTGGCGCGCCGGCTGGGGCTCGCCCTGGCGTTGCTGATGCGCGTCGCCCTGCTGTTCGGCATCGTCTGGATCACGCGGCTGGAGGCCACGCTGTTCTCGGTGTTCGACGTGGATTTCTCCTGGCGCGATCTCATCCTGATCGGCGGCGGCCTGTTCCTGCTGGTCAAGGGCACGCTGGAAATTCACGACACCATCGAGGGCGAACATGCGGCGGGCGGTGGCGCCGCGACGGCGGGGTTCGCCGTTGTGGTGGTGCAGATCGTTGCTCTCGACCTGGTCTTTTCGCTGGATTCGGTGATCACCGCCGTAGGCATGGCCGAACATGTGGAAGTGATGATCGCCGCCGTCTCGATCGCCATCCTGGTGATGCTGCTGGCGGCGGAGCCGGTGAGCGACTTCATCAAGCGTCATCCGACCACCAAGATGCTGGCGCTGAGCTTCCTGCTGCTGGTCGGCGTGGCGCTGGTTGCGGATGGCTTCGGCTTCCACATTCCGCGCGGATATCTCTATTTCGCCATCGCCTTCTCCATCCTGGTGGAGATGCTGAACCTGGCGGCCCGGACGCAGCGGCGGCGCTCCGGCGCTTCCCCCTGACGGTTCCATGACTGAGCTGGCGGACAGTATTGTTCTGATTACGGGCGGTTCGGCCGGAATCGGCCGCGCGCTTGCCGATCTCATGTCCGCGCGAAACCAGGTCATCGTCACGGGCCGCGGGCAGCAGGCGCTCGATGCGGCCACCGGGGAGAACGCGGCGTTGACCGCCATCCGCTCCGACACGGCAAAGGCGGAAGATCGCCACATGCTGCGGGAAACCCTGCAGGCGCGCTTCGGACGGCTGGACATACTGGTCAACAATGCCGGCATCCAGACTTGCCCGGATTTCGCCGGCCCGGTGGATCAGGCCGAGATCGAGCGCGAGATTGCGACCAACTTCACCGGACCCGTGCTGCTCACGGCGGAATTGATGCCGCTGATCAAGGCGGGCTCCGCGCCTATGATCGTGAACGTCTCCTCCGGCCTTGCCTTTGCGCCCAAACAGGCTGCGCCCGTTTATGGCGCCACCAAGGCGGCCCTGCGGTCATTTTCCACGGCGCTGCGCTATCAGCTCGAGGATGAAGGCATCCACGTCGCCTGCGTTTATCCGCCCATTGTCAGGACGGCAATGACCGAGGGGCGCAACGAGGGCGCCATGACGGCCGAAGAAGCCGCCCGGCAGATTCTCGACGGCATGGAACGGCAGGCGAAGGATATCTATCTGGGCCGGGCGCGCCTCCTGCCGCTCATGATGCGTCTCGCGCCGGGCTTCGTGCACCGGCAGTTGCGCGGCATCGGCATGGACTGAGCGAACGCCGAAGCCACGGCTCAGAGCGCCATCCTCGCGGCGTCTGGAATGACGGCGAGATTGACTGCCGTGGACAGCATGAAGATGACGGTCAGCAGATAAATGCCCCTGGTGAAGGTTTTCATGACTATCCCCTCCTGTTTGCAACCGAGGACGCCACCATAGATCGGCACGCCTGAACGAAAGCCAAGCAGTGCTGACAGGGATTGTTCATGTTTGGTGAGTTGGTCACACAGCCTGTGACCTGGTCACACCGGCGATACCATCCGCAGGGTGACGTTCGGCCGATCGCCACCTTCCGGCAATCCCGAAGTTCCCGGAATGATCCGATGCCCGTCGCGAAATCAGAGCAGCACGATAGGCTCGCATGCTTCTG
>JBKHIN010000180.1:0-6524 GCA_046538635.1 Alphaproteobacteria bacterium | reverse complement strand
ACGCGGCACGGGCCAAGTCCGGCGCGGCGTTGCGGGGGCAAATTCCGGCCGGCAACCCGCAGAATGCCGGCCGAAGCGGGACGTCCGCGCGCCCGCTCCGGGCGGCGTTCTGCAAGAATGCTGCCGCACCGGGATATTTTAACGCAAGAACCGGCGGGAAGGTGAACGGCGCCCGCTCTCCCTCAATCCTGGACCACGGCCTCCCGCGCCACGATCCGGTCCGGCCGGTAGGGCTGGGCCGAACAGCCCATCAGGCCGGCGAACGTGCCCAGCGCCCAGGAAACGTGCAGGGCGGCCCCCAGCACCGGCTTGCGGAACCGCTTCGGCCCCAGGGGCAGGAGCATCATGCCGCCCAGAAAGACGGCGCTGCCGCTGAAAAGAAACCAGACCGCGCGCAGGAACCGGCGCGCATAGAGCGCAGGCACGGGCCTCAGCTTGCTGTAGCTGTAAAGCTTGTTGCAGGCGATGCGGAACTGGCGCGCCATCTGCCAGCGAAAAGTGAGCCGCTCCCGCGTCAGGGGTTCGCTCACGCGCAGCCGCTCGGACCACCGGATCGTCCCGCCCGCGGCCACCAGCCGGCGGAAGAAGTCCGCATCGCTGCCGCCGGTGAACCGCATCGCCGTATCGAAGCGCAGCGCCGGGTGCTCCCGGAACACGCCCGAGCGGATGGCCACATTGTTGGTGCAGGCCACCTTGATGACGGCGCCTTCTCCGGGCGATTCCGCGTCCGCAGGGATGGCCCAGAAGGGGACCGGGTCCGGCAGGGGCATTTCCACCGGCCCGGCGATGGCGTCCGCGGAATATTCCGAAACGGCGGAAAGCAGCGCGCCGATCCAGCCCGGTCCGGCGAGCGCGTCATCGTCGATGAAGACGAGCCAGTCCGCTTTCGCCTCAAGACAGAGGTCCGCCGCCCGGTTGCGCGCATGGGGAATGCCGATTTCGGGTTCCACCGCATACTGAATAACCTGGCCCGACGCCGCGCTTTCCTCCTCCACCACGGGCCGGGCGGAGCCCGCCGGGTCGTTGTCGATGACGGCGAGCCACGCCGCGCCCCCATGCGCCGGGAGCTGCGGAAGGATGGAGCGCAGGCAGCGGCGCAGGAGAGCCGGCCGGTCAAAGGTACAGACCGCGATAAAAAGAGACGCAGACATACTCACTCATCCCCCGAAATCACATGTTCGTGTAAGGCTTTTCGGGGGTGAAGCGCAACATCCACACAAGTGGCGGTGCGGGCACAATTCTAGATTGCTTGCCGGCGCCATCGCTTGCACACTCATTGAAATGCTGCGCAGACACAAGTGAGAGGGGCCATGCGGTTCGCGATTGTGTTGTTGACGGGTCTGTGCGGCTGTGCGGCCCACAGTCATGAGGCGGGCGAAAGGGAGGCTGGCGCCGGCACCGTGGACGCGAAGGCCGGCCCCTCGAATGCCAATACGGGAAGGGACGGGACAATGACCGGCGACAGGCCGGAATGGGACGACGAATTCGCACGGCAACTCGAAGGGTCACTGGTCATTGTCGGCCTGGCGTATCTCGAGCCTGCCGGCGAGCGGCTTGAACAGTTATACGGCGTCGTGGTCGAAGCCGATCCGCATGACGGTGTGACCTTGCGGCTGGAAGGAAGCCGCTCCGGCGAGATGTACACTCTCCCTCCGGACCTTCGCGCCTTCTTTCCGGCACCGCCCGGTGAATACCGGCTCCGGCAGACGGGCGAAGTCGTGGTGGACCCGGACTTCACGACCCGCTGGGAAGTTACACCGCCGGCAGACTGACACACTGTGCCCGTTTTCTGTCCGCTGAAGTTGGCTCGGCGCTGGGGGAAAGATCCCTGGAATCGGAGAAGAACAGACCGGAGCCATCGACAACCCGTTCGGCACGAGGTTGTCACCCATGTCTCAGGTACAAACTGTTACCCATCTCTCCGGGCTGTACACCGCGGAAATTGGTAGCGGAGGAGGGACTTGAACCCCCGACACGCGGATTATGATTCCGCTGCTCTAACCAGCTGAGCTACTCCGCCACGCATGAGCGGCCTGAATGGCCGCAGGAAGGCCGCCGCCCCGGTGATAGGGGCGGGGATGTCGCGTGATATGTGAGCGGCGGCGTTCCTGTCAAGCATCTGCAGGCGGCCCGGGCGCCCCGCTCCCGCCCTTTCCCCCTGTTGCCGCACGGTCACACGATTACAACCATCACCCTCCTGCCGCATTTTTGACTTGGGCCTGTGCCGCGGTGGATTACGCTGGCGTGACGGTTATCACACGCGCCGCCAAGTGCGCGGAATTGAGTTCGGGGGAGTCGTCCTGTTCACGACAACCGTCCGGCGGGTCCGGGCGGGTGCACCTGTTTCCCCCGCAAGGCAGACGTGACGTCCCGGTGGCGGCCCCGGCCGGCCGTGCAGCGGGGCGGCGTCCAGTTGTAGGAGGAGGAACCGGCCGTGTTGAAGTTCAAGTACCGGTGTGTGTCCGCCCTGACGCTGGCGGGCATCGGCGTGGGGACCTTCGCGCTTCCCGCGCTCGCACAGGACGAAGACACCATCGTCGTGACAGCCACAAGACGGGAACAGAGCATTCTCGACGTGCCGCTGGCGGTTTCGGCCTTCAGCAGCCAGGAACTGCAATTGACCCGCGTGGACGACATCCAGGAAGTGATGTCGATTTCGCCCAGCTTCCAGGCGACCACCAACTCTTCGGAATCCCAGGGCCTGGTGATCCGCATCCGCGGCATCGGCACCCAGGGCAACAACCCCGCCTTTGAATCGGCCGTCGGCGTGTTCATCGACGGCGTCTACCGTTCGCGGGCGGGCGCGGCGCTCAACGAACTGCTCGACGTGGAGCGGCTGGAAGTGCTGCGCGGGCCGCAGGGCACCCTGTTCGGGCGCAATACCACGGCCGGCGCTCTCAACATCGTCACGGCCGGGCCGGAATTCGAATTCGGCGGCTATGGCGAGATCACCTACGGCAATTACAACAATATCGATGCGCGCGCCTCCATCACCGGCCCGGTCGTCGAGAACAAGCTGGCCGCCCGGTTCAGCGGCCTCTTCCGGCAGCGGGACGGATTCATCGAGGACACGTTCACGGACGAGGAATACGACAATCTCGACCGCTACAAGCTGAAGGGGCAGCTTCTCTTCACGCCCACGGAGAATTTCGACGTGCGCATCATCGGCGACTACCGGGACCAGGACGAGAGGTGCTGCTATCCGGTGACGCTTCAGAACGGTGTTGCCGGAGATATCTTCAACACCCTCGCCTTCGTCGAAGGCTTCCCCAGCCAGGTGCAGATCGATCCCACGGATACGTTCCCGCCCGCGCCGGGCACGTTCGGCGACCCCGGTCCCGGCGACCCGTTCGCGCGCGAAGCGAGCGCCACGGCCGGCGAGCCGCAGACCCAGGACGTGGAGGACTGGGGCATTTCCGCGGAAGCCACCTGGCGGGCGGATACTTTCAACATCGTGTCCATCACTTCCTACCGGGATTTCGAGTCCTTCCGTCAGCAGGACATCGACTTCTCGGCTCTGGACGTCCTCAATCTCGATCATCGCCGGGACGGCATCGAGGCCTTCACCCAGGAGGTCCGCGTGCAGGGCGAATGGAGATGGCTCGACTGGCTGGTCGGCGGCTACTACATCGACGAGCAGATCACGCTGGAAGGTCAGATCACGCACGGCGCGTCCTATGAGGACTTCATCAATCTGCGGCTGGGTGACTTGATCTTCGCGGCTACCGGTGGCGACTTCGGCAGTTACACGGAGCTCGCGGCGGCCTTTAATCCGGCATCTTGCAGCGGTGCCAATCTCGGCACCTGCTGGGCCGACGGCACGGGGACCGGCATCGACCATTTCGAGTCGGACAATACGGCCTACTCGTTCTTTACCCACAACGTCATCAGCTTCACGGACAATCTGAAGCTGACGCTGGGCGCCCGCTTCAATGTGGACGAAAAACACGGCTTCAGCGACCTGTCCGACACCAATACGCCGGGCTGTACCGGCCTCAAGAACGCGATCGACGGGGGTGCCTTCGATGCTTTCCCGATCGAGGCCAGCTTCGATTTTCTGGGCATCATCCCCGGCGACACGCGCCGCGTGGTGGACGTTCTCCTGGCGCTCGGCTGCCTGGGCATCACGAGCCCGGCCTTCGAATATGACGTCAACAAGGACGACGACGAGTGGTCGGGCACGGCCAACCTGTCCTACCAGTTCGACGACGGCACGCTGGTCTTCGCCAGCTACAGCCGGGGCTTCAAGGCCGGCGGCATCAACCTGGACCGGGCGGGCACCATCCTGACGGCGACGGGTGTGAATACGGACTTTGCGAGCACCCCGGGCGTGGACGAAGGCACGGCCAACTTCCTCGATCCGCGCTTCAAGGCGGAACTGGTGGACGCCTATGAGGTGGGCATCAAGCAGTCCTTCTGGGCCCAGAAGTTCAACTACAACGCCACGTTTTTCCTGATGCAGATTGACGACTTCCAGCTCAACACCTTCACGGGCTTCAACTTCGTGCCCGAGAATGTGGACGCGGCGACGACCATGGGCGTGGAGTTCGAACTGCAGACCCGGCCGATCGAGGGGCTGAACATCCGCTCCGGCGTCACCTGGGCGCAGACGGATTACGATGACGGGATCACGGACCTGACCAACATTCTCACGAATGACCGAGGGCTTCGTTTCCCGGACACGACCGGTGTTGCGCTTCCTGTCAATGACGATCTGCCGGAGATCAGCAATCTGGCCGGCCGTCAACTCACCAATGCGCCGCTCTGGGTGGTGACGAGCTCGATCACCTACCGGAAGCCGATCCCGAACACCAATCTGGAGGCCTGGGCCCATACGGACTTCCGCATCGACAGCGGCTACAACACGGGCTCCGACCTGGATCCGGTGAAGGAGCAGGACGGCTACACGGTGGTCAACGCCCAGATCGGCGTCGGCGATCTCGACGGCGTCTGGGAACTGTCGCTGTGGGCCCGGAACCTGTTCGACAAGAACTACCAGCAAATCGCCTTCGACCTTCCGTTGCAGTCGAACGACGGCTGGGGCACGTTCCTGGCGGATCCGCGCACCTATGGCGCGACGCTGCGGGCCCGGTTCTGATCCGGACCCCGGCAACGCAAAACATCAAAGGCCGGAGCATTCGCTCCGGCCTCTTTTTATACTTTCATCCTCTGACGGAGCATTTCCGGCCTTTCCGGAAATGCGGAGATCAGAAGACCTCCCTCAACATGCCGAGAGCCGGCTTTCAGCGTAATGTCCGGGGGGCCCCGGGTTCCCGGCTGCGCCGGGCCCCGAGGATGACATTGAAAATTGAGATTAACCCGTCCAGGCGCTTTCCGTGCCCGTGATCCAGCCGCCGCCCAGCACACGGCTGCCGCCGTTCGCGGGGTCGTAGAACACGCAGGCCTGTCCGGGCGCGACGCCTTCCTCCGGAACGTCGAGCACGACGCTCAAGGCGCCGTCTGCATCCTCCAGCCGTCCGGGCACGGGCGGGCGCGTGGAACGGACCTTCGCCAGCACCTTCCGGCCCGCGGGGACGCCGTCGCCCAGCCAGTTGACATCCTTGAGCAGGATGCGCCCCGTGAGCAGCGCCTCGCGCGGGCCCACCACCACCTCGCGGCGTTCCGCGTCCAGCCGCACCACGAACAGCGGCTCGCCCGTGGCGACCCCCAGCCCCCGGCGCTGCCCCACCGTGTAATGGATCACGCCCTCATGGCGGCCCAGCACGGTCCCGTCCAGATGCACGATATCCCCCGGCTCCGCCGCGCCCGGGCGCAGCCGTTCGATCACGGAGGCATAGGAGCCCGTGGGCACGAAGCAGATGTCCTGGCTGTCGGGCTTCTCCGCCACCACCAGCCCCATCTCGGCGGCTACCTTCCGGGTTTCGTCCTTGTGCAGAGCGCCCAGCGGGAAGCGCAGGAAATCGAGCTGTTCGCGCGTGGTGGCGAACAGGAAATAGCTCTGATCGCGCGAAGGGTCCGCGCCGCGATGAAGTTCCGGCCCGTGCCGCCCGTCCACGCGCTGCACGTAATGGCCCGTGGCCAGACAGTCCGCCCCCAGATCGCGCGCCGTTTCCAGAAGGTCGCGAAACTTCACGCGCTCATTGCAGCGCACGCAGGGGATGGGCGTCGCACCCGCCAGATAGGTGTCGGCGAAATCGTCCATGACCGCTTCCCGGAAGCGGCTTTCATAGTCAAGCACGTAATGGGGCATGGACAGCCTTTCGGCGACACGGCGGGCGTCGTGAATGTCCTGCCCGGCGCAGCAGGCGCCCTTCTTCCGGATTGCCTCGCCGTGATCGTAGAGCTGGAGCGTGATGCCCAGCACGTCATAGCCCTGCGCCTTGAGGATGGCCGCGGTCACCGAGGAATCCACGCCGCCCGACATGGCCACCACCACGCGCGTGTCGGCGGGCGCCGCAGGCAGACCCAGACTGTTCAGGCCGGCCGCTTCGGGCCCGCCCGCCTGCGCCGCCAAACGGCCGATCGCGGCTTGTGTCGCACTTGCACTCATAATGGCGCAATAT
>JBKHIN010000179.1:0-6552 GCA_046538635.1 Alphaproteobacteria bacterium | reverse complement strand
CTCACGCCACCCGGCCGCTCAGCGCGATGCGGTCGAAATCGGCGCGCACCATTTCTTCGGCCATTTCCTCGAGCGTCACCTTCGGTTCCCAGCCCAGATGCTGGCGGGCCTTGGCGGCGTCGCCGATCAGGCGGTGGACTTCCGCCGGGCGGTAATATTCCGGGTTCACGCACACCACGGTTTCGCCGGAGGCCGGGTCCACCGCCCGCTCCTCGAGGCCTTCCCCCTCCCATTCGAGGGCGAGGCCCGCGGCCTCCGCCGCCAGCGCCACGAACCGGCGCACGCTGGCGCCCGACCCCGTCGCCAGGACGAAATCATCCGGCCTGTCGTGCATGGCGATGGCGTGAATGCCGTCCACATAATCCCTTGCGTGGCCCCAGTCCCGCTCCGCGTTCAGATTGCCCAGTTCCAGCTTGCGCTTCAGGCCGTGCTTGCGCAGGGCAAAGGAGCAGGTGATCTTGCGAGTCACGAATTCGGCGCCGCGCAGGGGCGATTCATGATTGAACAGAATGCCCGTTGAGGCGTGCAGGCCGTGGGCCTCGCGATAGGTCACGGTGCTCCAGTGGGCGTAAAGCTTGGCCGTGCCATAGGGGCTGCACGGATGAAAGGGCGTGTGCTCGTTCTGCGGCGTTTCATCCGCGTTGCCGAACATCTCCGATGTGGACGCCTGGTAGAAGCGGATTTCCGGGTCCACCAGCCGGATCGCCTCCAGCACGCGCACGGCGCCCAGCCCCGTCACGTCGCCGGTAAACACCGGCTGCTGAAAGGAGGTGCCCACAAAGCTCTGGGCCGCCAGGTTATAGACCACATGGGGACGGATGCGGCGAAGCACCTCCACGATATTGGAGAACTCCAGAAGCTCCATCTGCTCCAGCCGGACGCGGTGGGCGATGCCCAGCTCCTCCAGCCGCCACAGATTGCGCGAGGAACCCCGCCGCAGGGCGCCGTGTACCTCGAATCCGTCGTCCAGAAGGCGGCGGGCAAGATAGGCGCCATCCTGCCCGCTGACGCCGGTGACCAGTGCACGCTTCACCATTCCGCCACACCGGGCCGCCGCTTACTCGCCGGCGGCGCCTTCCTGAATGTCGGCAGCCACGCGCATACGGATGATCTTGTCCGGATTGGCCGGCGGCTCGCCGCGCTCGATCTTGTCGACATATTCCATGCCCGAGACCACCTTGCCCCACACCGTATACTGGCCGTCCAGGCCCGGCTGCGGCTGAAAGCAGATGAAGAACTGGCTGTTGGCGCTGTTGGGATCGGCGGCGCGGGCCATCGATGCCGTGCCGCGCTCATGGGCCACTTTCGAAAATTCGGCGACCAGGTCCGGCTTGTCGGAGCCGCCGGTGCCCGTGCCCGTGGGATCGCCCGTCTGGGCCATGAAGCCGTCGATCACGCGGTGGAAAATAACGCCGTCATAAAAGCCTTCGCGCGTCAGTTCCTTGATGCGCTGGACATGATCCGGCGCCGTCGCGGGCAAAAGCTGAATAAACACCGGACCGTCCTTCAGCTCCATGACGATCGTGTTTTCGGGATCCAGCCCGGACGGAAGCTCGAGCGCCGCCGCGCCCTGTGCGGTAAGGACGGATGCCATGAATATCACCACCTTTGTTGTCAGCCGTTTGAACATATTTCGCTCCCTTGACTACCGGCGCCCGCGGAACGCCGAAACCTCCCCGCCCGGCGGGAAATCAGTTCGTCCCTTTCTTGCCCTCGCCGTAGCGCGCCTTCAGCGCCGAGACGATGCTCGGCGGCACGAAGGGCGTGACATTGCCCCCCAGACGCGCGATTTCCTTCACCAGTTTCGAGGACACGGCCTGATGGGCGGGGTCGGCCATCAGGAATACCGTCTCGATTTCCGGATCGAGCCGCTGGTTCATCGCCACCATCTGGAACTCGTATTCGAAGTCGGAGACGGCGCGCAGCCCCCTGATGATGATCTGCGCCTTCATCTGCTCTGCGAAGTGCATGAGCAGTCCCTCGAAGGGTTCCACGCTGATCCGGGCGCGGCCGGCGCCGCTGAGCGGTTTCGTCTCCCGCCGGACCATTTCCACCCGGTCGTCCAGCGCGAACAGCGGACCCTTGTCCCGGTTGATGGCGACACCGATCACCAGCCGGTCCACCAGCTTCACGGCCCGCATGATGATGTCCAGATGGCCGTAGGTGATGGGATCGAAGGTCCCGGGATAAAGGCCGATCCGCTCCATGCGCCCGTCCGTCATTTGCCCTCGGGCGGGACGGGCTCGCCCTCGCCGCCATCGCCATTGTTTGCCGCGCCGTTTTCGCCCGCGTCGCCCAGGGATTCCACCGAGACCACGCGCTCGTCCTTTGCGGTATTGAAGATCTTGACGCCCTGGGTGGCCCGGCCGCGGATGGAAATTTCATTCACCGGGCAGCGGATGAGCTGACCCTGATCGGTAACCAGCATGATCTGATCGCCGTCCTCCACCGGGAAGGAGGCCACCAGCCGCCCCCTGGACTTCCGCATGGCCATGGCGATGATGCCCTGCCCGCCGCGGCCGGAGGTGCGGTATTCAAAGCTGGAGGTGCGCTTGCCGAAACCCTTTTCGGTCACCGTCAGCAGGAACTGCTCGGCCGCGCCCAGCTCCGCATAGCGTTCGGGCGGGAGCGGCGCCTCGGTGCTTTCCTCCGTGCTCTCCTCTTCTTCCGGAAGTTCCTCGGGCTCGGCCTCGCCCGTGGCGGCGCGGCGCATGGCGTTCGCCTGTTTGAGATAGGCGCGCGCTTCCGCCGGTGTCACGTCCACATGGCGGATGATCGCCATGTCCACCACCTTGTCGTCCGCCGCCAGCTTGATGCCGCGCACGCCGGTGGAGGCCCGGCCGGCGAAAACGCGCACATCGGTGACGGGGAAGCGGATCGTCTTGCCGCCCGCCGTGGTCAGCACCACATCGTCCGTCTCGGTGCAGATCTGTACGCCGACGATACCCACATTCTCATCCAGCTTCATGGCGATCTTGCCGTTGCGCTGGATGTTGATGAAATCGCTGAGTTCGTTGCGGCGAACCCTGCCATTGGTGGTGCAGAACATGATGTTCAGCCGCGCCCAGCTTTCCTCGTCCTCCGGCAGCGGCATCACGGATGTGATCCATTCGCCCCGCTGCAGGGGCAGCAGATTGACCATCGCCTTGCCGCGCGACTGGGGCGTGCCCTGGGGCAGCCGCCAGACCTTCATCTTGTAGACCATGCCGGTGGAAGAGAAGAACAGCACCGGCGTATGGGTATTGGCGACGAAGACGCGGGTGACGAAATCCTCGTCCTTGGTGGCCATGCCCGCGCGTCCCTTGCCGCCGCGCCGCTGGGGCCGGTAGATGGAAAGCGGCACGCGCTTGATGTAGCCCGTATGCGTGACCGTGACCACCATGTCCTCGGACTGGATCAGGTCCTCCTCGTCGAACTCGCCTTCGGCCTCCACGATCTCGGTAAGGCGCGGGGTCGCAAATTCCTTGCGGATTTCCAGAAGCTCCTCGCGGATGATCTCCCGCAACTTGATGCGGGAACGGAGGATTTCGAGGTATTCCTTGATCTTTTCGGCCAGATCCTTCAGCTCGTCGCCGATTTCGTCGCGGCCCAGCGCCGTCAGGCGTTGCAGGCGCAAATCGAGGATGGCGCGCGCCTGCGCCTCGGAGAGCGTCACCGTGCCGTCGTCGGCCACATTGTGGCGGGGATCGGCCACCAGCTTGAGGAAGGGCACCACCTCCTCCGCCGGCCAGCGGCGCTCCAGCAGCCGGGCGCGGGCGGTCGCCGGATCGGGCGAAGTGCGGATGGTCTCGATCACCTCGTCGATATGGGCCACGGCGATCATCAGGCCCAGCAGCAGATGCGCCCGGTCGCGCGCCTTGGCCAGTTCGAATTTCGTCCGACGCGTGACCACCTCCTCGCGGAAGGCGATGAACGCATCCAGCATGGTGCGCAGGTTCATCAGCTCCGGGCGGCCGCCATTGAGCGCCAGCATGTTGACGCCGAAATTGGTTTGCAGCGGCGAGAAGCGGTAAAGCTGGTTCAGCACCACGTCGGCGATGGCGTCGCGCTTCAGCTCCACGACCACGCGCATGCCGTGCCGGTCGGACTCGTCGCGGATGTCGGCGATGCCCTCGATGCGCTTGTCGCGCACCAGTTCGGCGATCTTCTCGACCATCCCCGCCTTGTTCACCTGATACGGAATCTCGGTGATGATAAGGGCCTCGCGGTCCTTGCGGATTTCCTCCGTATGCACCCGTCCGCGCATGACGACGGAGCCCCTGCCCTTCACCAGCGCAGAGCGCGCACCGGCCTGTCCCATGATCAGCCCGGCCGTCGGAAAATCCGGCCCCGGAACGATGTCCAGCAGATCCTGCACCGTGATTTCCGGATTCTCGATGATGGCCACGCAGCCGTCGATCACCTCGCCCAGATTGTGCGGCGGAACGTTGGTCGCCATGCCCACGGCGATGCCCGCCGAGCCGTTGACCAGCAGGTTCGGGAAGCGTGCCGGAAGAACCGACGGCTCCATCACCGTGTTTTCGTAGTTGGGCTGGAAGTCAACCGTGTTCTTGTCGATGTCCTCCAGCAGCGCGTGGGCCGCCTTCGCCATGCGGCATTCCGTGTAGCGCATGGCCGCGGGCGGGTCGTTGTCCACGGAGCCGAAATTGCCCTGCCCGTCCACGAGCTTCACACGCATGGAAAAGGGCTGCGCCATGCGCACCAGCGCGTCGTAAATCGCCGTATCGCCATGGGGGTGGAAGCGGCCCATGACGTCGCCCACCACATTGGCGCACTTCCGGTGCTTCGTGTTCCAGTGATAGCCGTTGTCGTGCATGGCGTAGAGGATGCGCCGGTGCACGGGCTTGAGTCCGTCGCGTATGTCCGGCAGGGCGCGGCTCACGATCACGCTCATGGCGTAGGAGAGGTAGGAGCTTTTCATCTCCTCCTCGATCGTGACCGGGTTCACCTGGGACCTCGGCGGCCCACCGGCCGGGGGCGTATCGTCCTTTTTCGGCATGTCTGGTAACGATCCGGATCGCTGGCTGAAAGACCGGCAAGGGGGCAAACCCGCGCCGGCCCTGCCCGGCACGGGGCGCGGCTGACGCGCGACTCACGGCCCCGCACTCACCGGTGTTTCCTAGCATCTTGCGGGGCCTGCCGCAAATTCTTGAGATGGCCGGGAAAACGCCGCAAACCGGGGCAGACGGCGAATGTGATATCATGAAACGAAACCGGCGGGCGCACATAGGGGACGCCGGGCAGAGAGCGGGAACAGGTATCATGAGTAGCGTGAGACAAGGCCTGCGCGGGCTGGTGGAGCACCCGGCCTTTCAGACCGTGGTTCTGACGGTGATTTTCGTGAACGCGGCGGTTCTGGGGCTGGAAGCGGCCAAGACGGGATGGGTTTCCACCGAACTCCTGCGCACGATCGACGGCTGGATTCTGGCGATATTTCTGGTCGAAATCGGGCTCAGAATCATCGCCTGGGGGCCGCGTTTTTTCACCAATGCCTGGAACGTGTTCGACTTCACCGTGGTGGCGATTTCGATCTTTCCGCTGCTGCAGGCCTTCAACGTTCTGCGCGCCTTTCGCGTTTTCCGGGTGCTGCGCGTCATCACCATTTTCCCGCAGTTGCGCAGCGTGGTGGCGGCCCTGCTGGCCTCCATTCCCGGCATCTCGCTGGTGGGGGCGCTGCTCGTCATCATCCTGTTCGTGGCCTCGGTGATCGGCACCAGCCTCTATGGCGCGGGCGTGCCCCAGTACTGGGGCGACCTGTTCACCTCCATGTTCACGCTGTTCAAGGTGATGACGCTGGAAAGCTGGCCCGACGTGGCCGGGGCGACCATGGACATCTACCCCAACGCCTGGCTGTTCTTCCTCGTGTACATTTTGCTGGCCACCTTCACCATGCTGAACCTCTTTGTGGCGATCATCGTTTCCGCCATGGAGAAGGAAGCCATGCAGGGCCCGCCGCCGACGCGCGCCAGCACGAAGGAAGTGCGCGAGGTGCTGGACGAGGTGCGCGCGCTGCGCGAGGAGGTGGAGAAACTGTCGGGAAGGCTGGATGGACGACGCGAATAGCCGGGAGTGTGACAACCGTGCGCACAGTGACGATTGAACGAAAACCAGGTTTTTACGGTAGATATCGTGCACTGCATCTATTCATTGACGGTGAATATGTCGGGAAAATTCGCTCTGGTGAAACCATGAGCATCCAGATTCCAGAGAATGCGCGGGAGCTATACGGAAAGATGGACTGGGGAAAGACCAGGCCATTCAGCCTCCAACGCATCGAGGACGGCGCGAGGCTCATCGTCAGATCCTGGTTCACTCTGGACCTGTTCGCCTTGTTCGGATTAGCGCATCTTCCGATCTGCATTGAGCGGGCCGGGCAAGGATAGCTGCAAGCGTTCTCCCGCGCGTTCAGTACCGTGAAAGGGCAGGAAAGCGTGTTGGCAAATACGGACATCCTCATCCTCGGGGCCGGCATGTCGGGCCTGTGCATGGGCATCGCGCTGAGGGAGCGCGGTGTCGAGGATTTCCTCATCCTGGAAAAATCCCACGGCGTGG
>JBKHIN010000178.1:0-6555 GCA_046538635.1 Alphaproteobacteria bacterium | reverse complement strand
GTTTTTGCGGGCGGTGCGGAACGCCGCTCTATTTTCGCCGGAAGAACGGCCGGCAAATCTCCCTGTCCATATGAATTGTCCTACGTACACAGACTTTATTGCAGGTCCGAGGATGAACCGGCTGCCACTCACATGGCACCGGTTCTCGTGCCCAGACCGGGCGATATCTGCGCTATCGGCGCCGCTTCAACGCCGGCGGACTCAGGCATTTGCACACGGATTTATTCCATTCGACGAATCCGGCGTGGCCACAGCGCCAGGCAAGGGCGCGGCGGCAACAGGTAGATGTATCCTCTCCACGCTTGCAGTTGGCGCCGCTGGATCCTCGGTCGCCGGTCTTGCACCGGTATCTGTAGCTGACGCGTGGGCAGGGCCTGCTCAGCATGCCGGGCGCCCGGGAACCTCGAACCTCGGTGTCGATATCGGTGTCTGCCTGGCTGGCGGTCGTATTCCCGCTTGTGCCGCCGGAGCCCGCGCAGACTCCCGCCGACGTACCGAGATAGTTGCATTGCTGGCTGGCGAGGCCGTTGCCGACGCGATTGCACAGCCGTCTTATGTCGCGCCCCTGCCGCTCGCAGCACGCGCCGGCGGATTCACCCGGCCGGCAGGACACGGACAATGTGCCGTTGCCGTTGCCGGCGCAGGTGAATTTGATATGTACCTTGCAGATCTGGGCGTGGGCCGCCGGGGCCGCCGTCAGCGCCAGCAGCACCGCAAGGCCGTTGACGATCCTGAGCATGGTTCCGAACATGGAAGTCCCTCTCCTCACGTCTTCCGCGAGCCCGCTGCGCGCGATGCCTGCCGCGCTCAGCGCCTGCACCGGCTGTGTGCGACAATTCTGGGCTTCAGGTGCTTCTTCTTCTTTCTGCACGCATCGGCAGTCATGAATTCATGCAGCTTGAGGACTCTCCTTGGGCCACGGGGGCCAAGGGCCGGCCCGTCGTTGAACTCACAGCAGATTTTGCGCTTGTCGCGCACGCTTCCCCTCTGGCAGCGGTTGTTTTTCCACTCCCAGCCCTTGCCGCGCTTTTTGCACTCCAGCATCCGGTCGCGCGCGGTCTTGTGTCTGACGCAGTTACTGTTATCGACAACGAGCCCGGCCGGGGCCTTTTTGCATCGCTCGGCAGGCATCATTTTCCAATCGAAGACTGTTTTTCCGTACACACCCTTGAATTTGGATTCGCGGGTGCGGCAGCAAACCAGAGCCTTTTGCGGATCGCTGCTTCTTTGGCGCGCCGGGCATCTTGACCGCGCCACCTCGGTTCCCCTGAGGTCACGGCATTGTTTGCGGTTGTACAGCTTGTAATACTGCTTGCCCCCGCGCCTGTGAGCGCAGCACACGGCGAGATGGTCGTCGAAATTCCTCTTCTGGCAGCTCAGGGTGCGCCCGCGCTTTTCCGCCGATTCGGTCAGGACACGGACATCGTTCTGTGTGGAATCTCCGCCGGACGGTTCGGCCGCCATTGCCGTACAGGCGACAGCGAGGCTGAGCAACGCGGTAACGATACCAAGCGGTTTACGGATAAAGCGTGTATGCATGGAATTCTCCATTGCAAGGGCCCGAACTCGTTCCGGCCGGATATCCTCCGTAGGCCGAACAACTCAAGGTCCCGGAGGCCCCGGCGAAAGGCGTTACATCACTTTGAGCGCTTGCGGGAGCCCGGCGCGCGGCGATTTTCGCAGCACGAATCAGCGGTGACAGTGCCGCGGCCCAGCATGCACTTTCTGGCGGTTTGACTCGAACAGAAATCCCGGCCGCCCGAACGGTATTTGCAGCACACTTTCAGCCCGCCGGAGGGGCGTGCCCTGAGTCTCTGCGATTGCCTGCAATATTTTCCGTCAACCGCTCTGCCTCTGCCCGTACGGCACTGCCGGCTTGAAGCCCATTCATGGTTCCGGCCCTTTCTGCAGCAGACACGTGAATCTCCGGATTTGGTTCTTCCGGCTGCGGGATTTTCTCTGGCGGCCGGAATGTTGCAGAATCGTCCGTTAACGGCGCGACCTCCCCGCCTGCGGCAGTCCTGCGGCATCGCCCAGCCATGGCGGCGGCCTGTCTTGCAGCAAATGCGGGTGTTCCGGGTCTTGCCGACCTGGGGCGGGATCGGCCTTGAAGTGCCCTGAAGGCGGGCGCTCTCGACGTCTTTCAGGCATTTGTCGTGCTCGCGGGCGCATGCCCTCCGGCACAGGGATATGGCGTCACCGTCGCCGAATGTTCCTTCGCAATTTTTTGAACACTGATGCCATTTGTCGACACAGCACATCTTCTTCGGATCATCGTGGGGCGGCCCGCTGGGCGTATGGGGCTCGGCCTTGCATTCCTCCCCCCATGACTTTAGCGCGGCTTGCGAACCGGGCACGATACACACTGCCGCCAATGCGCCGAGCGCGATGATTGCGGCGAACCGCCTGAAATGCTTCATTGGTTTTTCCCTCCATCATTGCGGCGAGCCCGGTTTTTCGCGGCAACTCTCCCTGCGCGGTCACGGGCTTGCGGCCGCACCGCCCAACTGGCCTGCGCCCGGAATAATGAACGTAGCAAACGCAGGCCCTGTCATGCGTTATCGGGAACGCCGTTGACGGCGGGATTCCGGCCTTTCCGTCTCCCGGCAAAAATTCAGGCTCACCTGCCTGCCGCGGCGGGCCCGGCACTGCTGCGGCGGCATCAGCGCATGAGATCGTCTTGTGCGGCAGCAGATGCGCGCGGGTTGGGGAGCGGCTTTCTTGTTGCAGAATTTCGCCCCCACGGGGACACCCCGCTGTTGCAGGCACACGGCCCGCGATGTCTGCTGATACTGCGGGCGCCGTCCATAGTGCCCTCGAAGCTTGCAGCAGACGCGCCTGTTCCCGGAACCGGTATTGCTGCCAAGGGGCGCCCTCTTGTTGCTGACGGCGCCGGTGGACGGGCCCGGCCTGTGCGCGGCCGAAACGTTTTTGCAGTTCTTCCAGCTGGAGTCGCACTCAATGCAGAACTCCATGGTCTCGCCTTTCCCGGCGCCCTTTTCCCTCCAACAGCAAACATTTTTGTTCGGATGGGGAAATCTCACGGAGCCTTCTCCGTCGCCGTTGTCAACGCAGTATGTGAGCCCGTCCTGGTTAAGCTTTGGCACTACGGCCTCGGCGAAGTTGACAGAAAGCAGAAAGAGCGCCGCCGCGGCCAGCAGCAATGCCACGGAGGATGCGCGGCAGGCCGAACCGCACCTGATACGGTGACTCATAGGAGTTTCCCTTCCCATGTTACGCGAGCCTGGGCGCATGCCCCTGAAGCCACGTTCGTGCGTTCCACCCGACGCGCCTTCGAGGCCATCCGAAATGACTGTGTGAGAGGAAGGATCGGCGCGCTATCCCCAAATTTGGGGATAGCTCCAACTTTGCAGCAAAGACTGGGAAGCCCTACCCGAGTTTCAAACGCGCCAGGAGATCTTCCGTATGGGTCAGGAAGATAAGATGCGCGGCGCCGGGGATCATGACGGGAGCAACGTTGAAGTGACCTGACCAGTCCTCGATCCCCCGCGCTATGCCGACAAGATTGTCGGCCGCGCCCCCGGAAACGGTATAGGCCATGCCCGGGACGACAGGAGGCGGATCGCAATCCGCGCCATATTCCGCCCATTCCCGGCTGACGCCGTTTGCGCCCAGCACCAAATTGCTGCGGTGCTGATCCACATGCATCTGCATCAGGTCCGGATCATTTTCCAGAGCATTGGTATCCACCGGGTTTTCGGCCAATGTCGTGTGAATGACCTCGCGCCAGCCCACTTCCGTATCCAGGCAATTTGCCGCCTCATTGATGAGTTCGGCCGCTTCATCCGGAAGGCCGGAGAAAACCGAGATGATCGAGTTCGGCCGGTCACCCACCTCGCGGCTGACCTGAAAGGCGCGGGGGCTGATGAAGTGCGCCGATGCGAACCGTTCCGGGTAGCGGTACACTGCTTCAGCCAGATAGAAGGCGCCGCCCGAAAAGCTCAGGCCGTGTACCCTCGCGGAACCGGCATGGTCGAGGACGGCGAGCACATCGCTGATAGAGGTCGCAAATCGATCCCGGGTCTCGCGGTCGGTCAGGCCGATGCCGGGCCGCTCGACAATGAAAAGGCGCAACCCCAGGCGCCAGAACACCTTCGCGGCATCCTCCGTCATCCACCGTCCGCCAAAGCTGGAATGAAACATGACGCAGGCCGTACCTGAGCGCCGTCCGTACTCGCCATAACAGATGCGGCGCCCGTCTTCCGACGATACGACGAAATTGGTGGCGCTGAAGCAGGGGCCGTCCGTTGACGGCGTATCGCCTTTCGCCGGAAGGGGCGAGCGGACCCTGAGCAAGTTGAGCTGGTTGACGACGGTTGCGACTTCGATCTGCTTGCGGACGCTTAATCGGTCATAGACCGCCTTGGTGTGGTCGCGGACCGTATGGGGCGTGATCCCCAGCTCCCTGGAAATTTCCTCCGCGCTCATGCCGGCCGCAATGGCAAGGGCGATCTCGGCCTGGCGCTGGCTCAGGCCGAGGGACCGCTGCAGGAGACGCATGGTTGCCGGTTCGTCGCGGCTGGCCTGCGGCGGAAACACAACGTAAAGACGCACGCGTCCCGACGTGTCGTATAAACGCTGCGCGAAGGCGGCGGCCCGTGAGCCGGTGCGGAGCGTGAAAATCACCCGCAAGGGCGCGTTTGTGGTGATGAGCGACTCCAGCCATTTCTGAACCGCAGCCCAGGACCCGGGCTCATACAGACACTGACCGGCGAAGGTGGATATCTCCGCCACGTCACCCGCCGATCGCACTGGAACTGCGCCTTTGCCGGCAGGTGTGCCGGTGCCGGACTCGAATACCAGGCGAGGAAGGTCGGTGGTTTGTTCCGAGCGGTCGGCGGCGATCTGCCTGGCCCGCGCAAGATGAGCTATCAGGGTTTCGTTTCGCGCCGCGCCGGCGGGAAGGGCCTGTATGGCGGCCGCCAGTGAAACACTGAACTTGAAGTCGAGCGCCGTTGCATAGGCGGCGTCGATGACGCGATTGAAAGGGTCCACTGTGCCTTCCACCGTCTTGCGCGAGCCGGTTGCAGAATAGCATGCTGGCGGCGGATGAACACCATCGGGCGCGGTATTCCGGACGTCGAGCGGTACAACCTCTCCCATGCCCTGTCGGACGGTACTTTCCGGACGGTCGAACGCACCGATCGAAAGAGCAATGTGCCGGCCGTTCTTACGGCGGAAATAGAGCGGCGTTTCGCACCGCGCACAAAACCCGCGCTCGATGCCTTCCGAGCTTTCGAACTGGCCTGGTGATCCGCGCGTCCACTGAAAGTCGGACACCTGTCAAATCTCGCGCCCTCTTGAGAAGGGGGCCCATGTCCTCGGTCGGCCAGGTGGTGTCGACAATCAGGGCCCGGCGCCGCCCGGAAACGATCAGCCCGTTCGACGGGAACGGTTCGCCGTTGGCGAGCCGCTTCCAGCTCTTGTGCAGCCATACGCCCGGCGCGATGGCGGTGATCGAAAGGCCGGGGAGCTCAAATGTGGATCTCTCGTCCAGATGTGAAGGCGGATGGTTAGAATACGCCGGACACCGCGGGACGGGAACCTGGCGCCGGAGTGCAGATCGGATTAACGAGTTGAAGATAAATTCATCCGGCTTTTGTCAGAGCGCAATTGCAGCACGGCAGCCATAAAAAATGCGGTGCGGATGTGCTCACTTGAGTCACACCATAGGAAACACCCGGTTTCCAGGAGGACCGGCATGAAGGCGACGATACCTGGCCGCCTGCCCGTATTCAAACCCACCCTTGTTTTGCTGACCTCGCTTGTTATCGGCCTGACGGCAGCCGGTCACGCCGCGGCCCAGACCGGCGGTGAGCGCAACGACGCCAGTGCGGCCACAAAGGCCGCCAATGAAAGGGTGCTCGAGCAACTGCCGTTTTCGAACCGGCAGGATTTCGAGTACGCGAAAAAGGGATTCATCGCACCGCTGCCCGACGCCCTCATCAAAGGCCCCACCGGCGACTCGGTCTGGAACCCCGAGAAATTCGATTTCATCGAGGAGGGAGAGGAAGCGCCGGATACGGTCAACCCCAGCCTGTGGCGCCAGTCCCGGCTCATCACCATGGGCGGGCTCTACAAGGTCACGGACGGCATCTACCAGGTGCGCAATCAGGACCTGTCCAACATGACCATCATTGAGGGTGAGGAAGGAATTACGATCGTCGATCCTCTCATCTCCACGGAAACCGCAAAGGTTGCGCTGGACGTCTATTTCGCCAACCGGCCCGAAAAGCCCGTCAAGGCGGTGATTTATACCCACAGCCATGTGGACCACTATGGCGGCGTGCGCGGCGTCGTGGACGAGAAGGACGTGAAGGCGGGCAAGGTTGAGATTATCGCTCCGGAGGGATTCCTGGAGGCCGCCGTTTCGGAAAACGTGATGGCCGGCAACGCCATGAGCCGCCGCGCCACCTACATGTACGGTAATCTGCTGCCGGCCGATTCGAAGGGCACGGTGGGCGCCGGGCTCGGCACCACGACGTCATCCGGGACCGTGACGCTGATTCCACCGACCGACACGATCAAGAAAAC
>JBKHIN010000177.1:0-6556 GCA_046538635.1 Alphaproteobacteria bacterium | reverse complement strand
GGCCTGTCCGTGCTTCGCAGGGATGCTCAAACCGCCGTCCGGCGGGTTCATCGCCAACCGCAATTCAGGAGGGCCACATGCGCAGCTTCATCCTTTCACTGGCCGGGGCGCTCATGCTTTCGCTGGCCGCCGCCCCCGCCGGCGGCGAGCCCACGCCGCTCACCGTGCGCGTGCTCAGCAAGGACGGGAAATTCGTGGGCAGCAGCATGGGCGGCGTGCGCATTACCGTGCGCGACGCCCATACGGGCGAGATTCTGGCCCAGGGCGTGACCAAGGGCGGCACGGGCGACACCGGGCGCATCATGCATGAAGGCCGCGGGCGGCGCGCGCTGCTGGCGGACGAGTCGGCGGCCGCCTTTGAAACCCGCCTCGATCTCGACGAGCCGCGCCGGATCGAGGTGGAAGCCTACGGCCCGCTGGCCCAGCCCCAGGCGGCGCACCGGGTCAGCGCCACGCAATGGGTGATTCCGGGCAAGGGCGTGGCCGGGGGCGACGGCTGGGTGCTGGAACTGCCGGGCTTCGTGGTGGACGTGCTGGGGCCGCCCGCCCATGTGCGCCTTCCCGCGGGCACGGAGGCCGTGCCGCTGTCGGCCAATGTCACCATGATGTGCGGCTGCCCGCTCACTCCCGGGGGCCTGTGGGACGCGGACAAAACCGAGGTCACGGCGCTGGTGCGCCACGGGGACGGCGAGAGCGGCGAGGCGGAACGCGTTTCCCTCGACTATGCCGGAAAGGCCAGCCAGTTCGCGGGCGAAATTCCGGTAAAGGACCCGGGTCTCTACCGGGTGACCGTCTACGCCTACGACGAACGCACCGGCAATACGGGGCTCGACCGCACCACCTTCATCGTGCAGGGGGAGTGAAGGAAGGCAGGCGCTTTTCCGGCGCCGTGCAGGACGCGCGCCGCGCCCGGCGGGCTTGCGCCTCTCTTCCGGCGAGGGCGGGAAATCCGGCCTGCGCGGCCGCTGAGTCCTTCGCCCCTGCCCGGTTTCCGCCGGAATGCCGCCGTGCGCCATCGCCGCACTGTTCCCGAATTGTGCCGAATCAATATTCCTTTACGCCGGGCGTTCCAGAAAGAGCCACCGGCGTTCCCCGCGCGGACAGCGAGCGCGGCGCACGGTCCGGAGGTTCCGCCGGGCCGAACCCGAGGAGCAGACGATGGGCGACGGCTTCGATCCGGTCTTCCTCTCCCGCATCCAGTGGGCGTGGACGATTTCCTTTCACATCCTGTTCCCGGCCTTCACGATCGGGCTCGCCAGCTATCTGTTCGTGCTCGAGGCGCTGTGGTTGCGCACGAAGAAGGACGCGTTTCTGAACCTTTACAAGTTCTGGGTGAAGATCTTCGCCGTGTCCTTCGGCATGGGCGTGGTGTCGGGCATCGTCATGAGCTACCAGTTCGGCACCAACTGGAGCGTCTTCTCCGACATGACCGGGCCCGTTCTGGGGCCGCTGATCGGCTATGAGGTGGTCACCGCCTTCTTCCTGGAAGCGGGCTTTCTGGGAATCATGCTCTTCGGCTGGAACCGGGTGGGCAACAAGCTGCACTTCCTCGCCACGGGGCTGGTGGCGCTGGGCACGCTCCTCTCGGCCTTCTGGATTCTCTCGGCCAACTCCTGGATGCACACCCCCGCCGGGTTCGAGCGTGTGGGCGAGCAGTTCCACCCGGTGAACTGGCTCAGCATCGTGTTCAACCCGTCCTTCCCCTACCGCTTCGTGCACATGGTGTTCGCCGCCTATCTGACCACGGCCTTCGTCGTGGGCTCTGTCGCCGCCTGGCACATGCTCAAGGGCCGGGGCACGCAGCCGGTGAGGATCATGTTCTCCATGGCCATGTGGATGGCGACGCTGCTGGCGCCGCTGCAGTTGCTGGCGGGCGACATGCACGGCCTCAACACGCTGGAACACCAGCCCGCCAAGGTCGCCGCCATGGAGGGCAACTGGGAAACGCGCGCCGGGCAGCCGCTCCACATCCTCGCGCTCGTGGACGAGGAAAAGGAGAAAACCGTCCCCATACTGTCGATCCCCAAGGCGGGCAGCCTGATCCTCAAGCACGATCCCAATGCCGTGGTCGAAGGTCTCAAGGCCTTTCCGCAGGACGAGCGCCCGCCGGTGGAGATCGTCTTCTGGTCGTTCCGGATCATGGTGGGCATCGGCATGCTTATGATCGCCGTGGGGCTGGGCGCGCTGGTGCTGCGCTTCACGGGCAAGCTCTACGAAAACCGCTGGTTCCACCGGCTGGTGATGGTCATGGGGCCCGCCGGGTTCATCGCCGTGCTAGCCGGCTGGACGACCACCGAGGTGGGCCGCCAGCCCTGGGTGGTCAACGGCATCCTGCGCACGGCGGACGCGGCGTCCACCCTTCCCGCCGGAAGCGTGTTCACCTCGCTGGCCGTCTTCGTGGTGGTCTACTGCTTCATCTTCACGCTGGGCGCGTACTATCTGATCCGGCTGATGCGCGCCGGGCCCGAGGGCGTGGGGCCGCAGGGCGAGGGAACGGCGCGCCGGCCCAAGCGGCCGTTCTCCGCCGTGGACGAGGCGGTCGAGCAATCCCCGGCAGAATGAGGAGGGGCCGATGATGGAAACGGGTGAAGCGCTGGTGATCGTCTGGGCCGTTCTGCTGGCCCTCGCGGTGACGATGTATGTGCTGCTCGACGGTTTCGACCTGGGCATCGGCATCCTGTTCCCGTTCGCCAAGTCGGATGAGCACCGCGACATCATGATGCAGTCGGTGGCGCCCATCTGGGACGGCAACGAAACCTGGCTGATCCTGGGCGGCGGGGGGCTGTTCGTCGTCTTCCCCCTCGCCTACGCGCTGCTCATGCCGGCGCTCTACCTGCTTATTCTCTTCATGCTGATCATGCTCGTGTTCCGGGGGGTGGCGTTCGAATTCCGCTTCAAGGCGCGCACGTCCCGCTTTTTGTGGGACTGGTCATTCGCGCTGGGTTCCTCGCTGGCCACCTTCGCCCAGGGCATGGTGCTGGGCGCCTTTATCCAGGGCTTCGATGTGGATTTGCAACAACGCAGCTTTGTGGGCGGACCTTTCGACTGGTTCTCGCCCTTCAGCCTGTTCACGGGAGTTTCGCTCATGGCCGGCTATGCGGCGCTGGGCGCGGGCTGGCTGATCATGAAGACGGAGGGCGATTTGCAGCAATGGGCGCGCAAGCTGATGCTGCCGCTGGCGGGCGCCATGCTCGTGCTGATCGGCGCGGTCAGCCTGTGGACGCCGCTGCTGAGCGAGGAAATTTTCCGGCGCTGGTTCTCCTGGGAGAATCTGGCCTGGCTGTGGCCCGTGCCGCTGGCGGTGGTCATCTGTGCGGGCGGTCTCGCCTGGGCCGTGCGCACGGGCAGGGAACTTCTGCCCTTTCTGTTCACGATGGGGCTGTTCCTGCTCTCGTTCATCGGCCTGGGCGTGAGCTTGTGGCCCTATATCGTGCCGCTGGACGTGACGATCTGGGACGCCGCCGCGCCGCCGGCCAGCCTCATTTTCTTCCTGGTAGGCGCTGCTGTGCTGTTGCCGGTCGTGCTCGGTTACACGGCATACACGTACTGGGTATTCCGGGGAAAAGTCCGCCCCGCGGAGGGATATTAATAAGTGCTTGGTATTCGCCAGAGAATATGCCAGATGAGGAAACTGTCACGTACAAATGCTTCGCAGGCGGAAAGCGGCCGGCGGCCGCCAGGCGGGCGGCGCTTGCTCTGGTTCGCGGTCCTCTGGGTAGCCGGCGTGGCATGTGTACTGACGGTTTCCTTCATACTGCGCGGGCTGTTGGGGTTGTGATGGGGGTGACTACCTCTTTCGAATGAACAATCGAGAGGTTGCCTCATTTTCAGCTAATTTTGGCCGATAACCTTTGCAGTATTTGGGAACGTGAGGAAGGGGGAACCTGAGAGATGAAAGCACCCATGAACATACTGAATATTCTGCGCCGGAGCTGGCTGGTACTGGCCGCCGCTCTGATTCTGCCGCTGGCGGCCTGCGATCAGCAAACCGCGACGGACGACACCACGGCCGAGGAAGAGGCCGCGCCGGCCGAAGAAGGCACCATGGAAGACGAAGGCATGCCCGAGGAAGAGCCCATGCCGGAAGAGGAGCCTCTGCCGGAGGAAGAACCTCTGCCGGGAGAAGAGCCTCTGCCGGAGGAAGAACCTCTGCCGGGAGAAGAGCCTCTGCCTGGTGAAGAGCCTCTGCCGGAAGAAGAGCCCCTGCCGGAAGAAGAGCCGGCAGGCGAGGAAGATCCTACTGACGGTGAAGACACCGACGGTGAAGACACCGACGGTGAAGACACCGACGAGGAAGACACCGACGAGGAAGACACCGACGAAAAAGAGCCCAACGAAGGCTGAGGTTCCGTTTCCTCAAAGGAACATTCCGGCAGCGGCCGCGGGCTCTCGCGGCCGCTGTTTTATTGCGCCGGTGCGGGGCGCCGTTTGAAACCGCGCCGCCGGGCCAATATGTTGTACACTTCGTTAACTTGCGGCCCCGCCCGTTCTCCATTGCTTCCAGGCGGTGAAAGGCTGCCGGGCGATCCGGACGGCCGCGCGACATGTCGAGAGGCGTAATCCATGCTGAAATTTCCGAACACGTGCGCGCCGGGCTGGCTGGCCGTCGGGCTGGCCCTGTTGCTGCCGCTGGCCGGCTGCGGGGACGGCGGAGACGGGGCAAAGAACGGCGACGCGCAAAGCGGAGAACAGGCCGCCGGCGCGACGGCGGCGCAGCAGGCGGACGAGGCCGGCGCGAGCGGGAAACAAGCTGTCGAGGAAAAATATGTCTGGGATCTGACCGAGCTCTATCCAGACGAAAAGGCGTGGAATGCGGCGCGCAAGAGCGTGCTGGACACCATTCCCCGCATCGAGAAGCTGAAGGGCACGCTGGGCGACAGCGCGCAGTCACTGGAAAACGGGCTCGATCTGATTTCCGGCACCTACAAGAAAGCCACGCGGGTCAGCGTTTACGCCAACCTGATCGCCTCCACCGACCTGCGCGACGGAAAGGCGCTGGAACGCCGCCAGCTCGCCCAGCAGATGATGGCAAAGCTGAGCGAGGCGGTCAGCTTCGTCACGCCTGAAATCCTCGAAATCGGGGAACAAAAGGTCAAACGCTATCTGGCGCAGAACGAGGGGCTGAAGGTCCACCGGTTCAATCTCATGGACACGCTGCGTCAGGCGCCCCACACGCTGGGCAAGGAGGCGGAAGCCGTGCTGGCCGCCACGGGGCTGCTCACCGCCTCGCCCAACAATGTCTATGGCGTGCTCGCCAATTCGGATGTTCCCTGGCCCGCCTTTACCCTGCCCGACGGCGAGGAAGTGACCCTGAACCAGGCGGGGTATGTGCGCCTGCGCGTCCATCCGGACCGGGAGGTGCGCAAGCAGGTGTTCGACAGCTTCTGGTCCACCTTCTCCGAATATTCCAATTCGTTCGGCAGCATGCTGGCCGCGGAGGTGCAGGCCAATCTCTTCCAGTCCAAGGCCCGGAAATATGACTCAATCCTCGACTGGGCCCTGGACGAGGACAATTTGCCGCCCGAGGTCTACCGCACGCTGGTGGAAGAGGTGAACCGGGGCCTGCCCGTGCTGCACCGCTATTTCAAGCTGCGGGCACGGATGCTGGGCATCGAGGATATGGGCTACCACGACATCTATCCGCCCCTCGTGGAGCTGGACAGGAAGTTCGACATCGAAACCTCCCGCCGGCTGACCATCGCCGCCAACAGCAAGCTGGGCAACGATTTCGTGCGCAAGCTTTCACAGGCGACCAAGGAACGCTGGATGCATGTCTATCCGCAGAAGGGCAAGCGGTCCGGCGCCTATATGTCGGGCGGCGCCTATGACGTGCACCCTTACGTCTTTCTGAACCACAACGACAGTTTCGATTCGCTCTCCACTTATGCCCATGAGTGGGGACACGCGATGCATTCCATCCTGACCAACGAGAACCAGCCCTGGGAGATGGCGGATTACTCCACCTTCATCGCCGAAGTGGCGTCCACGGGTCAGGAACTGCTGCTGTTCCAGCACATGGTGGACAACGCCAGGACGGACGAGGAAAAGCTGTTCTATCTGGGCCAGGCGCTGGAAACCTTCCGCGGCACTTTCTTCCGCCAGACCATGTTCGCCGAATTCGAACTGGCCGTTCATGAAGAAGTGGAGAAGGGCGGCGCGCTCTCGGGCGAACGGCTGACGGAGCTCTACACCGACCTGGTCCGGCGCTATCACGGCCACGATCAGGGCGTGGTGACCGTCGATGACCAGATCGGCTATGAGTGGGCTTATATTCCCCACTTCTATTACGATTTCTACGTCTTCCAGTATTCCACCTCCATCGCCGCCGCCTCCTATCTGGCGCAACAGGTGACGGCGGGCGCCGACGGCGCGGTGGAAAACTTCCTCGACGTCATGCGGGCCGGGGGATCGAAATATCCCTATGACATTCTGAAGGATGCCGGCCTCGACATGGCCTCGCCCGAACCCTACCGGGCACTGGTCCGGCGCATGGATTCGATCATGGACCAGATCGAGGAAATCCTGGACCGCCGCGAGGCCGAAGGCGGGGGGCAGT
>JBKHIN010000176.1:0-6570 GCA_046538635.1 Alphaproteobacteria bacterium | reverse complement strand
CCTCAAGAGTTTGTCTCCAACATAAAATATTCCTCCACCCGGCCATACGTAAAAGGCAAGGAAGTTGGCAAGGTGCGACGATAACCAATATTCACCATGATACAAGTTTATGAGAAGTTTCGATACCCTCCAACAAAGAATAATATATATAACACCCCACGACACCCTGACAACAACATCTATGATTGTATATATTTCGTCATCGCTAATTCTTGGGTGAAATATCTGTAAGCCAAACCAAACACCCAAGAGTGTAATTGACGCAGCAACCCATATATCGAAATCGTCACCTCCATATTCACCGGGTTCTTTATCAATTAGAAACTTATAAATAAGAAGAACCCATACGATCTGGTACGAAGAGACAAAGATAGCGCCGCCTTCTTCACCGAATGCGGAGAAAGACCCAAACAGCAAAACCCATAACAAGATAAAGTTTGAAACCGGTTTTGTGGCAGCGAATTTCTTCATTATGCCAATCCAGGCTGACGCATATATTTTTGGCTACGCCCTCCAAGCGCCCTGTGCCCTACTCCCCCGCAGGCCTTTTCCCCTTCGCGAAATACGCCGCCGCCGCGGCGATGCGGGTGCCGGCGGTGATCCAGCACATGATGCCGTAGACCACGCACACCACGGGGAACCAGGCCGGAAACAGGCAGAACAGGATGAAGGCAATAAGCGTCTCGGTGCCTTCGGCCAGTCCGCCGAGATAGTAAAGCGATTTCTGGCCCCGCAGGTCGGTCGAGACATCGTGCTTGGCGGCCAGGATGGCGAAGGCGAGGAAGGTGGCAATGGGGCCGATGAAGCTCCAGATCAGGAACGCTCCGTACACGCCCTCATCCGCCGGGCGGCCCAGCGTCATGCCGAAGACGACGCCCGCATAGAAAATGAAATCGAGGCAGATATCGAGGAAACCGCCCAGATCCGTGAGGCCGTTGCGCCGGGCCACGGCGCCGTCGAGCCCGTCGAACAGCCGGTTCACGAGGATCAGCCCCAGCGCCGCCATATATTCCTGAAAGGCGAGCGCAGGCACGGCGGCCATGCCCACCACGAAGCCGGTCACGGTAAGGGCGTTCGCGGAGATCCCCGTGCGCGCCACGAAGGCGGCCAGCCGGTCCAGCGGCGGATCGATCAGCTTGCGCATGGGCGCGTCGAGCATGGCGTTTTCCTCAGGTTAGAAGCTTAGAAGCGAGGGAAGAGAAGAGAGAAGCGAGAAGAGGTTCTCGTTTCCTGTCGCTCTTCCCCCGTTTCTCACTCCTCGCTTCTCTCCCCTTTCTTCTCCGCTTACGGATTGCGCACCAGGTAACCCTCCCCCCGCAGATGATCCACGATCTGCGCAACATGGCGCGCGTCCCGCGCCTCGATCATCATGTCGAGATAGGTGTGCTTGGCCGTCAGGTCGAGCGACAGGCGCTGATGGGCCACCTCCACGATGGAGCAGCCGTGGCCCGCGACGATATTGGCGACATGCGCAAGCTGGCCGGGCGAATCCGCCACGTCGATCATCAGCCGGGCGATGCGTCCGTCGCGCATCAGTTCGCGCATGATGACGGAGGCGAGCAGGCGCGGGTCGATATTGCCGCCGCAGATGGGCATGCCCACCCGGCGCCCGGCAAACCGGGCGGGTTCGGCGAGAAGCGCCGCCAGCCCCGCCGCACCGGCGCCTTCGGCCACCGTCTTCTCGATGGTGAGCAGCAGGTTGACGGCCCGCTCCAGATGGGTTTCGGAGACCAGCACCACGTCGTCCACGAGTTCCCGGCAGATGTCGAGCGGCCGCTTGCCGATGGTCTTGACGGCGATGCCCTCGGCAATGGTGGTGCCGCCGCATCTGGCCTCCTCGCCCCGCAGGGCGTGGTAGAGCGCGGGGTACAGGCCCGCCTCCACGGCGATGATCTCGATTTCGGGCTTGAGCGCCCTGGCCGCCGTGGCGATGCCGGAAATCAGCCCGCCGCCGCCCACAGGCACCACCAGCACGTCCAGGCCGGGTTCCGAATCCAGCATTTCGAGGGCGATGGTGCCCTGCCCCGCGATGATGTGATCGTCGTCATAAGGATGGACGAAGGTCAGCCCCTCCTGGCGCGCGATGCCGTTGGCGGCCTCCGCCGCCTCGGACAGCACCTCGCCCTCCAGCAGCACCCGGGCGCCGAAATGCTCCGTCTGGCTGATTTTCACATAGGGCGTGGTGCGCGGCATGACGATGGTCGCCGGAATGCCCAGCCGCTGGGCGTGGTAGGCGACGCCCTGGGCGTGGTTGCCCGCCGACATGGCGATGACGCCCCGCTCGCATTCCTCTTCACTGAGCGCCAGCAACCGGTTGAGGGCGCCCCGCTCCTTGAACGAGGCCGTAAACTGCAGATTTTCGAACTTCAGATAGACCTGCGCGCCGGTCACGCTCGACAGGGTACGAGAGTGCAGGCAGGGCGTGCGCTCCACCGCGCCTTCGATGCGCGAAGCGGCTGCCCTGACGTCGTCCAGCGAGACACTCATGATCTCCCCCATTCCCTCCGGCGCCGTTTTGCGCCGTTTTGCCCGGCTTCACATCCGCGGGAACCGTGTTGTGTACCCCGGCGTTAAGGATACGATAACCGTGTCAGGCTCGCCCCCCAATGTGTAAGAGGCCGACGATGCTGAGTGCAAAGAAATTCCTGATCCCCGCCGTGACGGCCGCGCTGGCGCTGGGCAGCTGGGCGGCGCCGTCTGTGGCTGCTGACGACTCCGCAGGGGACGAGGCCGCGGCGGAGAAAAGCGAGAAGAAAAGAAGGAGCAGCTGCGCGTTCCGCCGCAATATCAGCGGATTTACGGTCGTCGACGATGAGCATTTCGTGCTGGAAAGCGGCGCGCGGGACTTTCTGGTGACCCTGAGCCCCGGCTGCCGCCATCTCCATTTCGAAACGGCCATCGCCATCAAGTCGACTCCCGCGGCAGGTGTCTGCGTTGAACGGGGCGACCGGGTAATTGTGGACCGCATTTACACCTGCTGGATTCGGGATATCGAACAGGTGGAAGACAAGAAGGAAGCCGAGAAAATCGTCGAGGAACGGACGAAGGCCGAAGAAGAAGACGGGTCATAACCTGATGCAGGGCGCCGGGGCGGCCCCGGGCTGCCCCGGCTCGCCTGTCTTACCGCCGCGTGCCGGCGTCTTGCCTTTCCCGAAGGGGCGTGGACGCCGCGGCACACCCCGCTAAAGCTCCCTAAAGTTCCCGTCCGTTAGATGACGCGCACGGCATCGACGGAGGCGGACATGGACGGCGCGCTGGCAACCTTTTTCGGCATTCTGCTGACCATTGCGCTTGCACTCGTTCTCATCGTCATCTTCACCCTCATTTTCCGCTGGCTGTGGAATACGACCATGCCGGAGGTCTTCGGACTGAAGACCGTCACCTTCTGGCAGGCGCTGAAAATCCTGATCCTGGCGAGCCTGCTGTTCGGCGGCCCGCGCGCGATCGAGCGTCAGGTGGAAGTGGAGGAGGTTCGTACAGGCACGGCCGCATAAGAGCTGCACGATGTTTTGAATATTCCGCCGCGCGCAGAAGATTCTGCGCAATCGCCTTATGAACGGCCTTTTCACCGCCGCCGGGCTTCCCATCGGCGCGCAACCGTGACATAAGGTCCCGTCTCACCTCAACAACAGAGAGAGCGTGTTCGATGAAACCGGTCTTCGTAACAACCCGCTCCCGGGTCGGCCGTTGATCTGACTCCGCCCCGGGTGCTTCACACGCCCGGGGGTCGTGCGCCTCTCACTTTTCCGGAATTTTTCCGACGCACGCCTGTCCGGCCCGCGCGCCGCCGCGGGACCTGCCTGGGCTTTCCGCGACTGCGCACCCGCGCGGTTTCGCATACCAACCGGACTCACTTTAGGCAGGGAGGGGCCAGGCCGGACGGCGGGCCCGGATTCGAAAATGACCCGTACACCGGAAAGAGAGACTGTCGGTTTTTTCGGCGTCCTGAAATTTGCGTGGGCCTACTGGCGGCGCCACCCGCTCGTGCTGGCCGTCCTCGGCGTCAGCCTGCTGATCATGACGGCGGCACAGGTTTCCTTGCCCGTGCTGTCGGGCCGGCTGATCGATATTGTTTCGGCCGATGCTTCGGCGCCGGAGAACGCGCGGGCCGGAGCGGCGGTGGCCGCTTTCATCGGCCTGATGCTGCTGCTCGACGTCACGCGCAACACCGGTACGAGATTTCTCGTCTGGTTCGCCACGAAATGCATGTCGCGGCTGCTGAACGACGCCTTCCGGCGGGTGCAGCGCTTTTCCACCGATTGGCATGCGAACAATTTCGCTGGCGCCACGGTGCGCAAGATGACGCGGGGCATGTGGGCCTTCGACGCGTTCGAGGATTCGCTCTATTTCGGCTTCATTCCGGCGTCGCTCGTAATCGGCGGCATCATGATCGTGCTGGCCCTGCAATGGCCGGTGATGGGCCTGTTCATCGCAGGCTCGGTCGCCGCCTATGTGGCCGTGCTCTACCTGGTGACGACGCGCTATGTCGCCCCGATCAACCGGCAATTCGCCGGGATCGACTCCCGCCTCGGCGGCGTGCTCGCGGATGCGGTGACCTGCAATGCCACGGTCAAGGCGTTCGGCGCGGAGAAACGCGAGGACGGCTTTGTGGGCAGCGTCATCGACGAATGGCGCGTCACCGGCAACCGCACCTGGTGGCGGCATGTGGATCTGGAGGCCGTTCAGGCGGCCATTCTGATCTTCATGCAGGGCGGCCTGCTGGCGCTCGCCTGGTGGTTCTGGACGCGCGGCCTCGCCACGCCGGGACAGGTGACGCAGGTGATCGTGACCTATTTCATCATGAGCGGCTATCTGCGCGACCTGGGCATGCATATGCGCAATCTGCAGCAGGCCGTGAACGAGATCGAGGACGTCGTTCTGTTCAAGGAACATCCGCTGGGCGTGGAGGACGCCAGCCCGGCCAGGGCGTTCCGGCCCGGTTCCGGGCGGATCGCCTTCGACCGGGTGACCTTCGCCTATGCGCGCCAGCAACGCCCCGTCTACCGGGATTTCTCGCTGGAAATCGCGGCGGGCGAACAGGTGGCCCTGGTGGGCCATTCGGGTTCGGGCAAGAGCACCTTCGTGAAGCTCGTCCAACGGCTCTATGACGTGAACGAGGGCCGCATCCTGATCGACGGTCAGGACATCGCCCGGGTCACGCAGGAGAGCCTGCGCCGGGCCATCGCGCTGGTGCCGCAGGAGCCGATCCTGTTTCACCGGTCGCTGGCGGAAAACATCGCCTACGGCAAGCCCGGCGCATCGCAGGCGGACATCCGGTGGGCGGCGCGCCGGGCGCGGGCGCATGAGTTCATCATGGGTCTGAGCGACGGCTATGACACGCTGGTGGGCGAACGGGGCGTCAAGCTCTCGGGCGGCGAACGCCAGCGCATCGCCATCGCCCGCGCCTTCCTGGCCGATGCGCCCGTCCTGATCCTCGACGAGGCCACGTCGAGCCTCGACTCGGTGACGGAGGCGCAGATCCAGGCGGCCATCGAGGAACTGATGGAGGGCCGAACGACGATCCTGATCGCCCACCGCCTGTCCACCATCCGCAGCGTGGACCGCATTCTGGTGTTCCGGGACGGGCGGATCGTCGAACAGGGGACGCACGAGGAACTGGCGGCCCGCGCAGGCGGCCATTACCGGGAGCTTTACGCCACGCAGACCGGCGCCCGCAAGCTGGCGACGGCGTCGTGAGCCAGAGGTCAGATGTCTGAGGCCAGATGACGAAGTCCCTCCCCCTGAAAGGGGGAGGTGGCCCTCCGAAGCGACAGCGAGGAGGGTCGGAGGGGGTCCCGCCCCAAGTGAATGAGAGAGTTTGAGCACAGAGCCATGTAACGGTTCGCAGGCGGATTATTCGCCGCACCCTTCAGTGGGACCCCCACCCGTCCTGCGCGCGGCTTGCGCCACGGCGCATGCCGGCCTCCCCCTTACAGGGGGAGGTTTGAAAGTCAAAACCCGTGCAGCCGCTTGGCCACGCGGTACGTGTTGACGTAAGCCGCTACCGACGCCTCTATGGGCTCCGCATAGCCGCCGCCGATGGCCATGCTCACCGGGATACCGGCGCGGGCGCAAGCGGAAAGCACCATCTCGTCGCGTTCCATCAATCCGCGATGCGTGAGGGCGAGCCGGCCCAGCCGGTCCTCCGCGAGCGGATCGACGCCCGCCTGATAGAGCACCAGATCCGGCCGGAAAGCGAGCACGGCGGGCAGATATTCCGCCAGCGCCCGCAGATAGGCGTCATCCTCCGTATGGTCCGGGAGCGCGACGTCCAGATCGGACTCCTGCTTGCGGAAGGGAAAGTTCTTTTCTCCGTGCATGGAGAACACGAAGACTTCGTCCGTGTCCTTCAGAATGGCGGCGTTGCCGTCGCCCTGATGAACGTCGAGATCGATAATGGCGACGCGCGCCGCGCGGGCCGTACCCACCGCCCACAGCGCCGCCGCCGCCACGTCGTTATAGACGCAAAAGCCGGCGCCGAACTCCCGGTGCGCATGGTGCGTGCCGCCCGCAAGTTGCCCGGAAAGGCCCGTCTCCAGCGCGGCCTCCGCCGCCGCCACGGCCCCGCCC
>JBKHIN010000031.1:0-14102 GCA_046538635.1 Alphaproteobacteria bacterium | reverse complement strand
ACTTGAAGCCCGCCTGCGTGAAGGTCCCGGCATGGCGGAAGCCCAGCTTCTCATGCAGGGCGATCGAGGGGGCGTTATCGCTGCCGCCCACGACCGCGATCAGGCGGTGAGCGCCCAAAGCCCGGCATTCGGCGATCAACGCGTCCATCAGGGCCCGGCCGATGCCCCGCCCGGCCGCGTCATGGGCGACATAGACCGAGCTTTCCAGCGTGCGCACATAGGCCGCACGGGGCCTGTATGGAACCGCATAAGCGAACCCGGCCACCTGGCCGCCCGCCTCCGCCACAAGGTAAGGCAGGCCCCGGTCGAGCCCCTCTGCCGCCCGGCGCCGCATTTCGCTTTCGCCCGGCGGCACGGTCTCGAAACTCGCCGTGCTCGTGCGCACATAGTGGCTGTAGATGGCGGTAATCGCGGGAATATCCGCAGGCTGAACAGGGCGGATATCGGCAGGGCCGCTCACGTGCGCAGCAAATCGTTAATGGAGGTTTTCTCCCGCGTCTGCGCGTCCACGCGCTTGACGATCACGGCGCAATAGAGCCCCGGCTTGCCGGCTTCGCCCGGCAGGGTGCCCGGCACCACCACCGAGTAGGGCGGCACCCGGCCGCGATGCACCTCGCCCGTCTCCCTGTCCACGATCTTCGTGGAGCGGCTGAGATAGACGCCCATGGAAAGCACCGAGCCCTCGCCCACGATCACCCCCTCGGCCACCTCGGAGCGCGCGCCGATGAAGCAATGATCCTCGATGATCACGGGCGCCGCCTGCAGGGGCTCCAGCACGCCGCCGATACCCGCCCCGCCCGAAAGGTGGCAGTTGCGGCCCACCTGCGCGCAGGAGCCCACGGTGGCCCAGGTGTCGATCATGGAGCCCTCGCCCACATGGGCGCCCAGATTGATGAAACAGGGCATCAGCACGGAGCCGGGCCCCACATAGGCGGATCGGCGCACGATGCAGCCGGGCACGGCGCGGAAACCGGCCGTGCGGAAGTCCGTTTCCCGCCAGCCTTCGAATTTGGAGGGCACCTTGTCGAACCAGGGCGTATCCCGGCCGGGCCCGCCGGGAATCGTGGTCATGTCCTGAAGCCGGAAGGACAGCAGCACCGCCTTTTTCAGCCACTGGTGCACCTGCCATTCGCCGTCCGGGGCCTTCTCGGCGACGCGCGCCGCGCCCCGGTCCAGAAGCGTCAGCGCCTCGTCCACCGCCTCGCGCACCGGCCCGCGCGTGCGCGGCGTGACGTCGGTCCGCTCTTCCCAGGCGGATTCGATGACGGCGGCAAGCTGGTCGTGCGGCATGAGCGGTCTCCGGAGGATTGTAACTGGCAGGCTGCGGAACGATAGCCGCCGCGCCGCCCCTGTCAACGGCCCCGCCGGTCCCGTCCCTTTCCGGCGGCGGCCATCAGAAAAGCGGTCAGGTCGGTGGTGACATGGTTCACATGGGGGTGGCGGGCGATTTCCCGGGCGGAAAGATGATCGCCGTCCACTTCCGTGCTCCAGGGCCCGCCCGTGTGCACCCACACCGTGATCATGCCCAGCGCATGGGCCGCCTCCAGATTGCGGGCGATATCCTCGAACATGACGGCGCGGCGCGGGTCGATCCGGCCGCGTTTCAGTATCCGTTCATAGGCGGACCGGTGCGGCTTGGGGATGTAGCCCGCTGCCTCGATGTCGAACACGGCCTCGAAACGGCCGGTCACGCCCAGCCGCTCGAGCACGTTTTCGGCATGGGCGAAGGAGCCGTTGGTATAGACCACCTTGCGCCCGGGCAGGCGTTCCAGCGCCGTGTTCAGCGCCGGGTCGGGCTCGATAAAGCTGACGTCGATGTCGTGCACATAGTCGAGGAACGGCTTGGGCTGCAGGCCGTGCACCTGCATCAGCCCCGAGAGCGTCGTGCCGTGCTCCTTGTAATAGAGTTTCTGGAGGCGGCGCGCCTCCGCATCGTCCACGCCCAGCGTCTCGGCGATGTAGGTGGTCATTCGGGCGTCGACCTGTGCGAACAGGCCGTTGGTCGCCGGATACAGCGTGTTGTCCAGGTCGAAGATCCAGGTTTCGATGCCGGAGAAGTTCATTCCCGTGCGGATTCTCCCGTGTGGCCGCGCGGAGCCCCTGTTCCTGGTTTCGCGCCCGCCGCCTCGCGCCTGGCCGGGAGCATGTTCGTCATGCAAGCTTGCGACCATAGAGCACGGCTTCACGCCAGGACAAGCGCACGGGTCTCCCGCCGTGGGCGCCCCGGAGCGGCCCGTCGCGCCCGTTCCGTGCGCTCTCTCGACAGGAATTGATCCCCAACTGTATAGTTGGCCGGGGCGGAGACGGGGCGAATGACGGATATCGCGAAATTCTGGGGCGTACTGGCGGTCTTTTTCGGCGCGGCCTATATCGTGGTCGGCGTCGTCAGCGGCGACGGTGTTTCCCTGATCTCCCTGGTGATCGCCTGGGGCATCATCGCCGCCGGGTTGGGGCTTGTCATGCTGGCGGCCATCGCCCAGTCCCTGCAGCGCATCGCCGATCTGCAATTGAGCCCGAACAATCGCCTCGTCGCGGGACTGACGCCGCGCCAGCTTATGACGCCCCGGCCGCAGCGGGCGGAATCATCCGGCGCCGGCGAGCCGGAGGAGACCGATCCTCCGCCCCATCGCCGCCCCATTCCGCCCTTCCGGCGCAATACCTGATCCGCCGCAAGTGCGCGCTGCGGCGCGGCATGGCTTGACGCCGGACCGTGCCGGTTGCTTCCCTGCCCGTCCGATAAGAAATTCGGAAGATGGAACCGGAACCGCGCCCGAACGGAGGCGCGGTGCGGGGCGGGGACCGGAGAGTTATGGCGCAGGTTGGAGTGGTGGGCGCGGGCATCGCGGGTCTCGCATGCGCGGCCGTGTTGCGGGAGGCGGGCCATCAGGTGGCGCTGTTCGACAAGGGCCGCGGCCCTGGCGGGCGCATGTCCACGCGCCGGGTGGTGGGGGGCATGCGCTTCGATCACGGCGCCCAGTATTTCACCGTGCGCACTTCCGAATTTGCCGAGCAGGTCGCCGTCTGGGAGGCGGCGGGCGTCGCCGCACCCTGGCCCGGACGGTTTCTCGAAGTGCTGGATCCGGCGGACGACGCGCCACAGAGCGATATCCGCTGGGTGGGCATGCCTGCGATGAACGTCATTGTGCGCCATGAGGCCCAGCTCTACGGCGCGCGCTTTACCATCCGCATTTCGCGGTTGTCGAAACGCGGCAAGGGCTGGCACCTGCATTCCGAACAGGGGGCCCGCCACGGCCCTTACGACGCCGTTGCTCTCGCCCTGCCCGCACCGCAGGCGGCGGACCTGCTGGAGGGCGTATCGGACGAACTTCACGCGCGTGTCCGGGAGGTGGTCATGGCCCCGTGCTGGGCCGTGATGATGGCGCTCTCCGAGCCGCTGGAACTTCCCTTCGACGGCCCGAAGCTGAGCGGCGATCCGCTGATCTGGGCGGCCCGCGACAGCGCCAAGCTCGGGCGGCCGGAAGGCGGCCCGGAATGCTGGGTGCTTCAGGCCGGGCCGGACTGGTCGCGCGTGCATCTGGAGGACGATGCCGCCTATGTGACCGCCAATCTCATCGACGCCTTCGCCCGCATCGTTCCCGGACAGAGCTTTCATATCGCCCGCGCCGGGGCGCACCGTTGGAGGCATGCGCGGGTGGAAGTGCCGGCGGGCGAGCCCGCCCTGTTCGATGCGGATGCGGCCGTGGGCATGTGCGGCGACTGGTGCATCGGCCCGAGGGTCGAGGCGGCATGGCTGTCGGGGCGGGAACTGGGGATGAAACTGGTTGCGGCGCTCGGAGGCTGAGCGTCAGGAGTGTGCGCCTGCGGGTTGCGGCTCCTCCGGCCATTGCAGCAGAAAATGTCCGTGCATGGCGGCGATGGGGCGGCCAGGGTCGTCCTGCCAGGCCTCCGCGCGCACATTCACCACCCGCCGTCCGTGCTTGCTGACCACGGCGCGGGCGCGGGTGGTTTCCGGCCTGCCCGAACGCAGATAGTCGATGGAAATGTCCACCGGCTTGGGCAGGCGTTCACAGCAGATTTCGCGCAGGATTTCCATGGTGGCGGTAACCTCGAGAAAGGCTCCGGTCACGCCGCCATGCAGGGCCGGCAGCAGCGGATTGCCCACCAGCATGTCCTGAAAGGGCAGTACCGTGACGATGTCGCCGCCGTCCCGCTCAACCCTCATGCCCAGAAAGCGGGCATAGGGAATGGTGTCCAGCAGGGCCTGGAACTCCGCCGGATCGTTCGAGACGCACAACCGGTTGAGCGCCGTCATGAGCCTGCCTCTCCCCCGCCGGCCGCGCCACTGCCGCCGTTGTCCTTCAACATGAAGGCGCCGTGAGACGTGGCTACGGGATCCTCCTCTGTCTCCTCATAGGCCGCCGCGCGCACGAAGGCGATGGAGCGTGCGACCTTGTAGCAATGCGCATGGGCAAAAACATCCGTATGAGGACGGGCAGGCCGCATGTAGTCGATGCGCAGATCGAGGGTCGCCGTGGGCCAAAGTTCATCGAGGGCGCAGATCACGGCCAGGCCGGAAGTGTTGTCCAGCAGCGACGTAATGACCCCGCCGTGAATGACGCCGGTTTCCGGATTGCCGATCAGCTCCTCCCGGTACGGAACCTTGACGATGGCGTGGTCCCGGCGCAGATCGACCAGCTTGAAGCCCAGCGCCATGGCGTGGGGCACGCCGTCCAGCATCAGATGGCCGCCGTCGCCGAGAAGGCGGAGGGCGGCCGGGAGGTCGGAATCATCTTCGGTCATGATCTTCGGCGTCTTCCGTATCCGCTCCGCCGCATTGCCGCGCCGGAAGGATCCGGGAACAAGCCGCGGGGCTCAGGGATCCTGTCCGTCCGTTTCATCCGGTCCGGCATCCTCGCCCGGTGCTTCGTCCGTCAGGATCAGCGGCCGGAAGAATCGCGTTCTCGCACTTAAGGAATCACTTTTCCGTTCGCTGAGCGGACGGCCGCTGTCACCGTGAACGCCCGGCATGCCGGCAGGGGCATAGCCTGGCGGCCGGTGTTCCGGCCCGGCCTCGGCGCGGCCGGGTTCGGGAGGATCCTCCAGGACAAGAGGCTTATAGTCGGTGCCGGTCACCGCCCGCGAGCGGTGACCCGCACCGTCAGGCGCCTGAGGGGGGGGCTGCTTCCGGCGCAGTGCTTCCACGGCCTTGCCCACGGTGCACGGGCCGGCCACCGTTCGAGGCGTACAGGCGTGATCGGAGCACGCCTCGCATGAGGCCGTGCCTGCCTGCCGTGCTTCCGGCGCAGGCGCGCCGGGTGGCGGCTCGAGCGTGGCGGCCTCGGGCGCCCCGGTGCTTTGCTCCTCTTCCGCCACGGCGGCGGGCACTGCGAGCGCAAGGCCGGCAGAAATAAACAGACCATACGCAAACGAGGACCCAACCATCCCCTGCTCCGTTTCGCGATACCGGAGCCTCGATCATCCGCGTCCCATGCCTCGAAAGCAAGCCCTGTGAGGCCCTGCGCGGATTCATGCCCCTCCTTCGTCCTGTGCCCCGGCGCAATTTGCGCTAAGGTGACGCCGATGTCACTTTTTCGGCAGGCGGCGGGCCCGCCGGAAACCGTACGAAAGGGGTAGAGGAAGAGGGTCATGGCTGAGTTGCCCAGGACATGCATCATCGGGGCGGGGTCGAGCGGCATCGCCACCGCCAAGATCTTCAAGGAGAACGGCATCCCCGTCACGGTCTATGAGAAGTCGGACCGGGTGGGCGGCAACTGGGTGTTCAAGAACCCGAACGGGATGTCCTCGGCCTACCGCTCGCTCCACATCAACACGTCGCGGGACAAGATGGCCTATTCGGATTTTCCCATGCCCGCGGACTACCCGGACTACCCGCACCACACGCAGATCGCGGCCTATTTCGACGCCTATGTGGACCATTTCGGCATCCGTCCGCATATCCGCTTCAATTCCGGCGTCGCCCATGCCGGGCTGACGGAGGACAATCTGTGGCGCATCGAACTTGAAAACGGAGAGGCCGATTATTTCGACTATCTGGCGGTGGCCAACGGCCATCACTGGAATCCGCGCTGGCCGGAGCCGCCCTTTCCCGGAAAATTCGAGGGCGAGGAACTCCACTCTCACCATTACATCGATCCCACGGACCCCATCGATATGCGCGGCAAGCGCATCGTGCTCGTGGGTTTCGGCAATTCGGCGCTGGACCTGGCCTGCGAACTGGGCTCGAAAACGTTGACGGAGAAGGTCTATCTCTCGGTGCGCCGCGGCTACTGGGTGCTGCCGCGCTATTTCGGCAACCGCGTGCTGGACTTCAACACGCCGCACCCGTCCGAGGACCCGCCCCTGTGGATGCGCCTCATTCCCCCGTCGATCCTGCGCAGGATGTTCCAGAAAGAGGTGGAACGGGTGCTGGGGCGGCCGGACGAGCATGGCCTTCCCAAGCCGGACCACGAATTCCTCGCCACCCATCCCGCCGTCAGCCAGGACATCTACAACCGTATCGGCTCCGGCGACGTGGTGCCCAAACCCAATATCGAGCGCTTCGAGGGCAAGACCGTGCACTTTACCGACGGATCATCGGTGGAGGCCGACGTGGTGGTCTACTGCACGGGCTACAGGATCACATTTCCGTTCTTCGACGAGTCCCTGCTGGCGGCGCCGGGTAACGAAATCGTGCTGTTCAAGCGCATGATCGATCCGCGCTATCCCAACCTGGCCCTGGTGGCGCTGGTGCAGCCGCTCTGCGCCATGATGCCCATCGCCGAGGAACAGTCGAAATTCCTGGCGGATTACCTCACCGGCCGCTATGCCCTCCCCTCCGTCAAGGAGATGGACCGCGACCGCAAGCGGATGTATGAGAAGTCGCGGGCGGGATATGTGAAGACGCCCCGGCACACGATCCAGATCAATTGCGGGGAATATACGCAGGAACTCCGCAAGGAACGCGCGCGCGGCGCGAAGCGCGCGGCGAGACGGGGAAACAGGCTTCCCGTACCGCGGCGGGCGGTCCGGACGGACGACCAGAAAACGGCAGCCGAATGAGCGACACCGTATTACAGCGCAAGAATGGCGGCACGGCCCCGGCCCGGCCCGTGAAGCCGGGCGGCAAGCGGGCCCAGATCAAGGCCACCAACCGGCAGGCGATCCTGACTGCCGCCCGGGAGGTGTTCGCCGAACTGGGCTTCGGCGCTACAACGGTGCGCGACATCATCCGCCGCACCGGGCTCGCCTCGGGCACGTTCTATAACTACTTCCGCTCCAAGGAAGAGGTGTTCGAGGCGATCATGGACGACAATGCGCTCAGCGTGCGGCCCCGGCTGCACGAGGCGCGCGTGCATGCGTCCACGCTGGAGGAATTCGTCCGCGAGACCTTCCTTGTGTTCTTCGACTTCTGCGTCACCGACCGGGGGGCCTATGCCGTCATGCGCCGCAATTCGGGCCAGATGCGCGTGCGCATGGATACGCCGGAAGTGATCGCCGGGTTCGATGAACTGCGCGCCGACCTCGAAGCAGCCATTGCCAAGGGCCTCGCGCCGCCGGTCGATGCCGGGTTTCTTACCGCCTCCCTGATCGGCATCGCCTTCGAGATTGCCGATGAAATGTTCCGGCGCGAACCCTTCGACGCGGAGGCCGCCGCGGAATTCGCCACCGCCCTGTTTCTCGGCGGCGTCGAAGCGCTGCCGCGAACGGGCTGATCTCCTGTCCGCCTGCCGGGCGGTTTTTCTGAATTTTCCACCGATGATCAGACAATCCGTCCGTTCCCTGATTTGCCGTGAGCTGAGCGAAGACCTTTCGGGTCTTGCGTTGGGCATGGCCGATCTTCCGCCGCCCGGACCGGAGGAGGTGCGTGTACGGATGAAGGCGGCGGGTTTGAACTTTCCCGATCTGCTGATGACGCAAGGGCGCTATCAACACCGGCCCGAACTTCCCTTTGTGCCCGGCATGGAGGGCGCGGGCGAGGTCGTGGCCGCAGGCGCAGGCGTGACCGGCTTCGGCCCCGGAGACGCCGTGATCGCAAGCGCCCGCACCGGACTGATGGCGGAGGAGGCCAACGTGCCCGCAGCCCAGGTGCGCCCGAAGCCGGCCTCCCTGTCCTGGGAGCAGGCGGCGGGCTTCGTCACGGCGTATCTGACCGCACATGTGGCGCTGGTGCGCCGGGCGGCGCTTCAGCCCGGAGAAACCCTGCTGGTGCACGGCGCGGGCGGCGGCGTGGGGCTCGCCGCCGTGGAGACCGGAAAGATACTGGGCGCCACCGTCATCGCCTGCGCCGGCACGGAGGCCAAGCGCCGGGCGGCCCAGGAGGCGGGGGCGGACCATGTGCTGGACTCCTCGGGTGGATTCCGTGAACAGGTGAAGCAATTAACCGCAGGCTGTGGCGCGGATGTCATCTATGATCCGGTAGGTGGTGACGTCTTCGACGAGTCGCTGCGCTGCATCGCCTGGGGCGGACGGCTTCTGGTGGTGGGCTTCGCCAGCGGCCGCATTCCGTCCGTGCCCGCCAATCTGCCGCTGATCAAGGGGTTTTCCGTGGTGGGCGTGCGCGCGGGCGAATATGGCCGCCGCGATCCCGAAAAGGGCGCGGAGAACGTCGAGGCGGTGCTCCGCCGCGCGGAGGAGGGACGGCTGCATCCCCATGTGGGTATGGCCGTGCCGTTCGGGCGGGCGGTGGACGCCTTCCGCGCCATGAAGGCGCGGCGTCTCGTGGGCAAGGCGGTCATCTCCTTCGACGCATGAACCTGTGGGAGCAGGCATGAAGCGGTGGACGAGTACCGGAGTGATGACGGGGGCGGTTCTGCTGCTCCTGGCCGCCTGCACCGTTGATGAGGATGCGGCCGCCCCGGATGTGCTCACCTATGAGCTGACGCCGCTTACGGACGAGGAGACGGCCGAACTTCAGGTCGATGTCACCTTCCGGGGCGACATGGACGGCGCCACCCTCCTGGTTCTGCCGGAGGCCTGGGCGTCGGAAACGGATCTTCACCGCGCCGTCTCCGGCCTCGAAGTCGTGAGCGGCGGAATCCTGCAGACCGCGGCCAACCCGGCCCGCCGCGTGGTCCGCCACCTGCCGGGCGTTCAGGTCCATGTGCGCTATGTGCTGACGCAGGATTTCGAGGGTGAACCGGCGTTCGGGGAGGACTACAAGCCCGGCTACCGGCCGGTCGTGCGCCCGGACTACATTCATTTCATCGGCCATACGGGGCTGGTGCTGCCGCGCTTTTCGCGCAGCGGCCGGGACACGGAGCGCGAGGTGGTCCTCCGCTGGCGGAACGTTTCGGAAGACTGGCGCGTGGCCACGTCCTACGGCGACGGACAGGAGGGCTGGGAGCGCCGCCTTTCGGAACGGGACTTGCGCGCGGCCGTCTATGTCGCCGGGGATTTCCGCATGGTGGAGCGTGAGCGGGACGGCGCGACGGTGCGCGTGGCCGTGCGCGGCGAAGAGTGGTCCTTTTCTCCGGACCAATTTGCCGGGCGCGTGATGGACGTGTTCGCCACCTCGCGGGATTTCTGGGGCGATCCGGAGGTGGATACCTATCTGGTGACCATCCTGCCGGTCCGGCCGCCGGAGGATGCGGAACCGGGTTTTGTCTCCATCAGCGGTACGGGGCTCACCGGGTCCTTCGCGATCTTCAGTACCGTGAACGCCGATCCGGAGCGCATGGATTACGTGCTCACCCATGAAATGCAGCATGAATGGATCACGCGGCGCATGGGTGTCCTTGCCCCGCCGGAGGGCCGCCTCTACTGGTTTTCGGAAGGCTTCACGGATTTCTATGCCTATCGCTTGATGGTGCTGGCGGGCCTGCTGTCCGTGCCCGGCTATGTCTCCGCCGTCAACGATACGATTGAAGACTATTACCGTTCCGGCGCCATGTCGCTGACGGCGGACGAGGTAGCGGCCGGGTTCTGGCGCGATTCCGCCGTCAACCGGCTTCCCTATCTGCGGGGCCATCTGCTGGCGCTGTCCTGGGATGCGGCGATCCGTGAGCAGACGGAAAATGCTACCGGGCTGGATGCCGCCGTCCGCTCTCTGCTGGAGACGGCGCGCGAGGCGGCCTCACCGCCACGTCTGACCGGGACCTATCTGCTGACGGCCATCGGCGATCTCGCCGGAGCGCGGGCCGCCCGCGACCATGCGCGTCACGTCGGGGCCGGAGAGACACTCAATCTCAGCCCGGGCCTGCTGGGGCCCTGCGCCAATTTCGCCGGCGCCACGGTTCTGGACGGCGGCACGCCCGTGCCACGCTTTTCCGTACCCGAACCGTTCACGCCCGAACGCGAACAGGAATGCCGGGACTGGCTGGCGGGGCCGGAGAATTTGTCCGCCGGGGGTGATGTTTCAGCGGTCACCTTGCCTGACGGTTTCCGATATCCCCGGCCTTCGCCGTATCGAGCGGAAACTCGGTAATTGCCGGGGGGCGTCCCGAAGCCGGTCCCTCTATTGCTTCCGCAGCCGTTCGATTTCCGCGTCCAGTTCCGCCCGCCGGTGCAAGTGGCCGAAGCGCACCACGGCCTCGATGCTGGCGGTGTAGCGGATGCGTTCCAGCGGGTTGCGCCGCAGAATGACGAGATCGGCCATCATGCCCGGCGCCACCTGACCGGAAAATTCAAAGCCCGTGAATTGGGCCGCCTCCAGCGTGGCGGTGCGCAAGGCCTGTGCCGGGCTCATGCCCGCGATGACCAGGCGCTGCAATTCCTCGTGCAGCGAGAGACCGGGGAGCACGAAGGGCAGGCCCGCGTCCGTGCCCGCGAGCATGGGCACGCCGGTCTCGATGAGGGCTGCGGCCATCCATTTTGTGTGATCATAGTCTGCGCGCCGCGCTTTCTTCTGTGCGACCGGTTCCGCCGCGCGCCGTTCGCGATATCTCTGCCAGTATGTTTGCACAAATGGTGGGACCAGCCGCAACTTGTCCGCATAGTCGTGCCCCGGTGCATCAACGAAGGAGCGGCGATGGCGCACGACCAGCGTTGGCGTCTGATGGATCCCGTGGCCTTTCAGCAATCTGAATTTTTCAGCACAGTCGGTGCGGTTTGTCGCCGGGCAATAGCCTCCGCGCTCGGTAACCATATGCTCGATACTGCGCATGCCCGCCGCGGCTGCCTCGCCGATGGGAATGCCCGCGGGCAGATGCCCGGCCAGACCCAGATCGTGATCGCGGGCCGCACGCGCCACCGCCTTGAAGACCGGCGGCGGCAGTGTCGTATAGACTTTGGCGAAATCGACTCCCCACTCTTTCAGCTTACGGACGGCATCTCTTCCCGCCTTCGGTGTCGCCAGAGCGATGGACTCGTCCGGGTTCAGGGGCTCCGGTCCATCGAGAATGGGGCCCGCCACATAGAGCAGCGGTGTCCAGGCATTGCGCCCCAGTTCGCCTTCTACAACGGATTTCAGGAGTTCGGGCTTGCCGCCCATGTCGCGCACGCCGGTGACGCCGTGGGCCACGAACAGGGTGAAGAACGGATCGACCACGTCCTCATGCCACAGCGCGTGGACATGCATGTCCCACAGGCCCGGAATGATGAATTTTCCGCCGGCAGCGTAGCGCTCCGCATCCTCAGGCACATTTTCCGGAACCTCGCCCACGGCCACGATCTTCGGGCCGCGAATGGTGACCGATTGTCCGGGCACGGCCTTGCCCGCCTTGACGTCGATCACCGTGCCGTTCTCGATCACCAGCCAGTCACTCGATTTTGCAGCACCAGTAACGGAGCTGAGCAGGGAAATCAGGATTGCGCTCAATAGGGCGCGGATTGCTGAACTCATGAAATGCTTCCCCCGAAATTGCACGCCTGAGATTTTCCTGATGAACTGCGGTTCACACGAAGACACCAGGAAGGCACAAAGGTCACGAAGGATATGTCCTTGCGATCAGGTTCATCCGCTCAAAATACCCCCCGTTCCCGCTCATCCCTGCGCAAGCAGGGGTCCAGAAGCACATGGGAAAAACGGTGCCTGGGGCACTGGATCCCGGCTCGGAGGCCGGGACGAGCGGGATAAGTTGCGGAAACGGATATTCACCGCGGAAGTGATTCGATTAATTTGCTCTGCTCCCCTTGTGCCCTTTGCAAATTCTTCGTGCCTTTGCCGCGGCCGCGCCGGAGCGGCGCTATGGCGCGCCGCGAAGGCGGGTGTGAACCTACAACACCCGCTCCATGTAGAGAACATTGGCGAGCGGATTGTCGTAATAGGCTGCGGTCTCACGGAATCCCAGCGAGCGGTAGAGCCCGATCGCCGCCTCGAGGCGCGTCAGCGTGTCCAGCTTCATCACCCGGTAGCCCAGTTCCCGCGCCGCCTCGAGGCTCGCTTCCGCCAGCGCACGGCCCAGTCCGATGCCCTGATATTCGGGCAGGCAGTAAAGCCGCTTCATCTCGCAGGCGCGCTCCTCCGGCGGGCCGAGGGGTTTGACGCCCACGGCGCCCGCCGGCTGGCCTGCCACTTTGCCCAGCAGCAGCACATCGTATGTAGACGGAAAATCCGCCATCTCCTCGTCGAAGCCCTGAAAGCACAGGTCCACGTTCAGCCATTGCGCATAGGCGCGGAACAGCGCCTTGACGGCGGCTACATCTTCCGCGCTTTCGGCGCGCTCAAGCGTGAAGCGCGCTTCAGGCGAGGCCTCAGGCATTGCGCTTGGACTTGTCCTTCTCATTGGCCGACCGGATCATGTTGCGGATGTTTTCCCAGTCCTCGTCCGAGAGCGTGTTCAGGCGATAGAAATTGCCTCCGCTCGCCTGGTATTGCGCGCCGTCGATGGCGATGGTCTGGCCCGTCAGGTAATCCACACCGTCGGCCATCAGGAACACCGCGAGATTGGCGAGTTCCGGCATTTCGCCCACCCGGTTCATCGGGTTGCCGCTGACTTCCGAGGCGTTCGCGTCCCGGCCCGGATTGAGCCGCTCCCACGCGCCCTTGGTGGGGAAGGGGCCGGGGCAGATATTGTTCAGCCTTATGCCGTGGGGCGCCCATTCCACCGCCAGCGAATCCGCCATCACCTTCACCCCCGCCTTGGACATGGCCGAGGGCACCACATAGGGCGAGCCGTTCCATACCCAGGTCGTCAGGATATTGATGATGTTGCCCCTGTGCCCGCCCGCGATCCAGCGCGTGCCCACGGCATGGGTGACGTAGAACGTGCCGTGAAAGACGATATTGGCGATGGCGTCGAAACCCCGCGGCGAAAGATCCTTGGTGCGCGAGATGAAATTGCCCGCCGCGTTGTTGACGAGGCCGGTCAGCGGCCCTTCGGCGAAGATGCGCTCGACCATGTCGTTGACGGCGTCGGGCACGCGGATGTCGCAGGCGAGGCCCGTCACCTTGCCGCCATGGGCGTCCATCAGCTCCTTGGCGGTGTCCTCCACCACGCCGCCGCGCCGCCCGCAGATATAGACCTCCGCGCCCAGCCGCAGATATTCCTCCGCCATCACGCGGCCCAGCCCCGTGCCGCCGCCGGTCACCAGAATGCGTTTGCCCTTCATCAGGCCGTCCTGAAACATGGCGGGTTTCCTTTCCCTGCGCGCCTCGAACCGGGAGACAGCATAGGGCGGCCGGCGGCCCCGGGCCAGAGACCCCGGAGGCCGGAGAGGCATGTTTCAAGGCGAATTAACGTGAGTTGTGTTATGCTTCGAACCAGTTATGAGGCTTGAGCGAGTTCGTGCGTCATGCCTGCCGTCAAATCCCCGCCTCCCGGGCCGGTTCAGGAATCGGTCTGGGATTATCCCCGCCCGCCCCGTTGCGAGCGCACTCACCGTCACATTCGGATCGTCTTCGGCGGCGTTGTCATTGCCGACACGCGCCGCGCCGTGCGCGTGCTGGAGACCAGCCATCCGCCGGTCTATTACATCCCGCCCGCCGACATCGCCATGGAGCATCTGGAGCCCACGCCCAGGCGCACGTTTTGCGAATGGAAGGGCAAGGCGCACTACTACACGGTGAAGGCGGGCGGCAAGACGGCGCCGGATGCGGCCTATACCTACCCCGCCCCCGAACCGGGCTTCGAGCGCATCATGGACTACATCGCCTTCTATGCCGGGCCGATGGACTCCGTCACCGTGGACGGCGAGGAGGTCACCCCCCAGCCGGGCAGCTTCTATGGCGGCTGGATCACGAGCGACGTGACGGGGCCGTTCAA
>JBKHIN010000175.1:0-6584 GCA_046538635.1 Alphaproteobacteria bacterium | reverse complement strand
GTGCGGTTCGGAGGGCGGGGAGGGCCAAAACCCTTCCCGACCCCTATTCGGCGGCGGGCAGAAAGACTGCGGCACGATTCCTTCGTACAAAGAGATCCTCGGGCTCCGCGCCTGTCCCCGGCGCGACCGGGGACCTGCGCGGACCCAAGGATGACATTCATAATATGCGTATTGATCATGCAGCTCGGTATAAGGCCGATTTACCGTCTCCCTTTACGGCCGCGTAGCATCTGTTGACGGAGGATGCCCGGGCGAATGGCGGAGAGAGTGCGATGGCCGCTTCCTTTCAAACCGGCGACAGGGTGGAGTGGAACTGGGGCGCCCACACGGCGAACGGCACAATCCGGAAAGTGCACACCGAAGACGTGACCAGGACGCTGAAGGGCAGCGAGATCACGCGCCATGCCAGTGCGGAATGTCCGGCCTATACGATCGAACAGGAGGACGGCGACGTGGTCCTGAAATCCCAAAGCGAAATCTGGAAGGCAAAGTGAACGCGCCGGACAAATACCAGCATATCGATTTCACCCCGCCGCAGGAGGTGGCCGAACGCGCGGCGCACGGCCTCGAACTGCGCGAGCGCTTCAACCGGGGCGGCACGGAGGTGGGCGTGGAGCGCGCGCAGCAACTGAAGCGCCGGGAAACCCTGTCCCCGGACATCATCAAGAAAATGTACAGCTATTTTGCGCGCCACCAGGTGGACAAGGATACGGAGAATTTCGGCGACGAGGACAATCCCTCGGCCGGCTACGTCGCCTGGCTGCTGTGGGGCGGCGACGAGGGCAAGGCGTGGGTGGACACCATCCGCGAACAGATGAGGGAAGCGGACCGGGCGGCGTAGGGGCAGGGCGAGGCGCCCCTCACCCCGTGAAGCCGAGGACGTCCTCCACCACGCGCCAGTCGCCGTCCTTTGCCCGGCAGGCGGAGCTTTCCCACTCGTCGCGCACGCCGTTGGGCATGATGACCGACTGCTCGAAATCGCGGCACAGCACGGGGCGGCGGGCGGCTGCGCCCGCCAGCATCAGGTCGTCGCCGCCGCGCGATTCGAGCAGCGGCGCGTAGATGTAGCCCAGCACATTGCCCCTTCGGGCCACCAGCAGCCAGTTGTTTTTGCCCTCCCGCCCCAGGGCGTCAACCACCGTGCCCCGGCCGAGCTGGGCCACGCGCGCACCCTTGAGCGAGGGCGCCACCCTCACATTCACCGTCGATCCCGTTACCGTGAATTCCCCTTGCGCCGGATCCAGCACATGGGCCGTGTCCAGCCCCGTGGGCGCCCACATGCGCCCGCCGCGCACATTCTCCACATTGGTGAGATAGGCCTTGCGCACCTTCACCTCGCCCGCGGCGCCGGTGGCCGGGTTCGCCCACTCGATGGATTTTTCCGGGTCGGGAGAAACCAGCGCCTTCCACAGTGCCCGGGACAGGCGTTCCGTGTCCGACGTAACGAACACATTCTCAAGGCGGGAGCCCTGCGCGGCGTCGATCACCAGCGGCCCGCGCTCTTCTGCCTCCTGCACGGCGGCCCCGGGAACAGGGCTGCGGAAATCGCGCGAGGACTGCTGCGTCTCGTCCCCCGCGCACGCCGCAACAAGGACGGCCAGGCTTCCGGGCAAAAGAAACGTCCCGGCCGGCCGCAGAACGCTGCGCAGTGTCATCATCGGCTCCCCCAACCTCATCCAAAGCGGTACGTACCCTGCGTGTACATCCTATACCTCGATTTCGCGCTTGGCGAATGGTAGCGCGAAATTTATCATCCGTTGCAAATCGGGAACATTGTTATGCAATTTATGCTCAAGCTGGTTCTGTCCGTAGCCATTGCCATTGTCATCGGGGGTGGCTCGGCTCTGCTCTTCGCCGAGCGGATTTTCCAGAGCCGGATGATCGAGAACGGCCCCTGGCGCACGAGCCTGCTGGCGGGCAGCCCCCAGGCCGATCTCTATACCCGCGCGGCGGTGGCGCAAAGCGGCCTTCTGGCCCTCAACAATTCAGAAGCGATCTATTTTATCGCCACCACTGACAACGAGGGCGAGCCGCTGAGGGGCAGATGCAACTACGTGGTGACGGGTGGCAGCCTGCCCGCGCGCTGGTGGAGCGTCACTGCCTACGGGTCCGATTATTTTCTCATCGAAAATGCGAAGAATCGCTTTTCTTTCACCGGCAGGGAATTGCTGGGGACAGGGGGCGGGCGATTCGCGCTCAGCGTCTCGGCCCTGCGCAAGCCGGAGCCCTGGCTCCCGGCGGGCGAGCGGGGCAGGTTCTCGCTGCTTCTGCGGCTCTATGACCCCGAGCCCGCCGTCGTGGAGCGCCCGGCTTCCGCGCCCTTGCCCGCCATCGAGGAGGAGGGCTGCCTGTGAGTAACCTCCTGCGCTGGATCACGGGCACGCTGGCGCTCGCCGCCGTCGTCCATTTCGCCGTCATCATCGCCTATCCCCGAATCGCCATGAACCGGCTGATGGACCAGATCGAGGACCGGGCGGGCGGCCCCAACAGGGCGGTCTATCCGCCGCGCCCGGATCACGAGTCCCGCCGGGTGGTGCGCCCCAGCCCCGATCTGTTCTATGCCATCTGCGTTTTCGACGCCGGGGACGGTCCCGTCCATGTGCGTGCGCCGGCGGCCGACAGCTACTGGTCGGTTTCGTTCTACGGGGCCGGCACCGGCAATTTCTATGTCATCGGCCGGGCGCCCGCCGGGAAGGAGCAGGTGGACGTGGTGCTGGCGAAGCAGGGTACGGATGTCACCGAAATTCCCTATCCCGTCCTCACGCCGCCTACCAGCCGGGGCGTCGCGCTCTACCGCGTACTGATCGACCGGGAGGAACGGCTGACGGCGCTCGACCGGCTGCGCAAACGCATGGAGTGCCGGCCGCTGGGCGGATAGGGCCCGCCCTGTGCCCGTCACCCGTTGTGCGGCGAGAACTCGGCGTAGTTGAACGTGATCAGCGTGAACGGATTGCCTTCCTGGCCCATGCGGGCCGGGGCGCGATTCACGATCTGGCCGCGCAGATCGATGGTGCCGTCCACCCAGAACCGGCAGTTGACGATGGCTCTTACGTCCTCACCGGCCTCGCGGAGGAGCTGGCGGGTGTCCCATTTCAGGGTTTCGCCCGGCGCGATCAGGTGCCGGCCGGACAGGGCGCGCATGAGCTTGCCGTTCGCCTTGCAATAGGTTTTGAGCGTCAGCGCGAACTGGTGCTTGTTGGTGATGAAGGCGACGGCATAGGCGTTGTTGCCCTCCACCCGGAACGGGTCCCACAACCATCGGAAGGAGCGGGACAGCAGGGTCACCTTGGGGGCCATCGACCGGCCGTCCTTGAACCGGGACCCGGTGGCCTCCGCCTCCGGCGCCGTCAGGACCCCGGCACACAGCAACGCGCCCAGGGCAGCAAGCCCGCAGATCGTCTTTTTCATTTCCCCTCCCCCTCGCGGCGGCAACTTTCCTGCGAGTTTATACCATGGTCCGATTCTTTCGGAACCGCCGTCCGTCGCACAGGCGCTCACCAAATCTTGATTCCTGCGCCGTCGCGCCGCCTTTCCGGACAACCGCCTGTGAGAATTTAACATTTTCTATCAGTAGTTTTTTATATTTCACAATGCAGTTGATCAGAATATCGGATATCCCATATTCTCACCGGTATTAACCCTGCCGGAGGAACGTCATGGCCCGCGCCAGCCGCAGCCGTCTTCAGATGCTCACCGCCAACCGTCTGGGCGGCGGCGAGGTGGTCTATGCCGGCCCCGGCGGCTGGACGGAGGCGTTCGCCGAAGCGGAGATCTTCGACTCCCCCGAGGCGGCGGAGGCGCGGCTGCGTGCGGCGGCGGAGGACGTGCGCGCCTGCCGGATCGTGGAGCCCTATCTGTTCGACGTGGCGGCGGAGGGCGCGGGCTACCGGCCCGTAAGCGTGCGCGAGGCCATCCGGGCCGGCGGGCCCAGCATCGTTTACGGAGATCGCGGAGACAGGGACTGCGGAAACGAATTACGGGGCCACGATACCTAATTCTCCTGATCCGGAAACTCCGCACGGGAAGTAAACATTGTGTCTCCAAAATTCACCGGAGAACGTTCATGTATCGCTATGACGAGTTCGACGCCCGCATCGTGCACGAGCGCGTGGCCCAGTTCCGCGGGCAGGTGGCGCGCCGCCTTGCGGGGGAACTGACCGAGGAGCAGTTCAAGCCGCTGCGGCTGATGAACGGGCTCTATCTCCAGCTTCACGCCTATATGCTGCGCGTGGCCGTGCCCTACGGCACGCTTTCCTCCCGGCAGATGCGCCGGCTGGCCCGGATCGCCCGCGTCTATGACCGGGGTTACGGCCATTTCACCACACGCCAGAACATCCAGTACAACTGGCCGCGCCTTTCCGACGTGCCCGACATTCTGGAAGAGCTGGCGGAGGTGGAGATGCACGCCATCCAGACCAGCGGCAACTGCATCCGCAACGTCACGTCCGATCAGTATGCCGGCGCCACGGCGGAGGAGATCGAGGACCCGCGTATTACCTCGGAAATCATCCGTCAGTGGTCCACCTTTCACCCGGAATTCTCTTATCTGCCGCGCAAGTTCAAGATCGCCGTGACGGCGAGCGAACGCGACCGGGCGGCCGTGAAGGTGCATGACATCGGTGTGGAGATTGTGCGCAACGAAGCGGGGGAAGCCGGCTACCGGATTCTCGCGGGCGGCGGGCAGGGCCGCACGCCCATGATCGCGAAGACGGTGCGCGAGTTTCTCCCCAAACCGGAGCTTTTGACCTATCTCGAAGCGATCATGCGCGTCTATAACGAGGCGGGGCGGCGGGACAATCCGTTCAAGGCGCGCATCAAGATCCTGGTGCACGAGATGGGTGCGGACGCCTTCCGCGAGGCCGTGGAGGCGGAATACGAGGCGATGCGGGGCGAGGCCCCCGTCACCCTGCCGCCCGGCGAAGTGGCCCGTATCGAGGCCTATTTCGCGCCGCCGCCCTTCGAGGCGTTCGGCGATCCGGATACGGAGTTCGAGCGCAGGCTCGCCGCCGATACCGGTTTCGCCCAATGGGCGGAGACCAATCTGGCCCGCCACAAGGTTCCCGGCTACGCCATCGTCAACATTTCGCTCAAACCCGTGGGCGGCGTGCCCGGCGACGCCACCGCGGAACAGATGGAGGCGATGGCGGACTTGGCGGAACATTACAGTTTCGACGAGGTGCGGGTGACGCACGAGCAGAATCTGGTTCTGCCGCATGTGCCGAAAAAACATCTGTACACGGTGTGGCGCACCTTGCGCGAGCACGGGCTGGCGACGCCGAATCTGGGCCTCGTCTCCGATATCATCGCCTGCCCGGGCCTCGACTATTGCAATCTGGCCAATGCGCGCTCCATTCCCGTGGCGCAGGCCATCGGCGAACGCTTCACGGAATTGGAGCGCCAGCGGGATATCGGGGAGCTGAAGATCAAGATTTCCGGCTGCATCAATGCCTGCGGCCACCACCATGTGGGCCATATCGGCATTCTGGGCGTGGACAAGAAGGGTACGGAATATTACCAGATCACGCTGGGCGGCTCCGGGGGCGAGGACGCGTCGCTGGGCGCCATTGTGGGCCCCGCCTTCGGCGCCGGGGAGGTGCCGGGCGCGATCGAGACCCTCGTGGACACCTATCTCGCCTTGCGCGGAGAAAACGAGCGCTTTCTCGACACCTGCCGCCGCGTGGGCCTCAAGCCCTTCAAGGAGGCGCTTTATGGGGCAAGCTGAGGAGTGGCGCGGCCCTCTCCCCGCTCATCCCTGCGAAAGCAGGGACCCAGTGGGCGGTCCGCCAGTGGCAAAAGCTGGAGTGCGGCCCGTGCCCGCCGTCAGTGCTCGTTTCCGTGGCCCTGGGTCCCGGCTCTCCGGCCGGGATGAGCGGATTTTTACGGTTTGGGACACTGAAGGAAGGCATCATCAGTATGGAGACGGGTTATGCCCCTGATCAGGAACGGCCAATTTACAAAAGAAACCTGGCTGCAGCTTGGGGACGATGCGGCCCTTCCCGGCACCGGAGATATCATCGTCAGCCTGGAACGCTGGCGGGCGGAACGGGAGGCGCTGCTCGCCCGGTCCGGGCGTCTCGGCATCAGGCTGCGGCCGGACCAGCCGCCCCGTCTGATTGCGGACGATCTGGGGCATTTCGCCCTGGTGGCGCTGGAATTTCCCGCCTTCAAGGACGGCCGCGCCTATTCCCACGCCCGCGTGCTGCGCCAGCGCTACGGCTTCGCGGGCGAGGTGCGCGCGGCGGGCGAGGTGCTGCGCGACCAGCTTCTGTTCATGGTTCGCTGCGGCTTCGATGCCTTCGAGGTCGCGGAGGATCTGACGCGAGAGGACTGGCGGGCGGCGCTGGCGGAGTTCTCGGTCTTCTATCAGCGGGCCGCCGACGGCCGCGAACCGGCCTGGGCCCTGCGCCACGCGCGCGCGGCTGTTGCGGAATAACGGGTCGTATACGGAGCACGATCCTGGAGCCATTTTACAATCCCGTTTGGGACTGGAATTCCGGAGAGAGAAGAGCGGCAATGTTCTCCTCTCCCTCGGGAGAGGAAGGGGCCCGCGGGCGCGGAAAGCGCCCGTGGGAAGGTGAGGGGCA
>JBKHIN010000030.1:0-14131 GCA_046538635.1 Alphaproteobacteria bacterium | reverse complement strand
GGTTTACTACCGTGCCCTGAACATCGCACCCCGTCATGCTGACCGTGAAGCTCGACGCACTGCCGCTTGAGGACGGGACACGGTTCCTGGACCTCGGCTGCGGCGAAGGCCGCCATCTGCATGCCGCCTGGTTCGCCGCCCGGCTGCACGCGGTGGGCGTGGACCTGGGCTTCGAGGAGGTGCGCCGCACGCGGGAGGGCTTCGCCGGATTTCCCGACTTCACCGAGGGGCGGCATCTTTCGCTGGCCGTGGCCGACGCCCTCACCCTTCCCTTTGCGGATGAAAGCTTCGACGTCATCGTCTGTTCCGAGGTGCTGGAGCACATTCCGGACTATGAGCAGGCGCTCGGCGAAATCAACCGCATCCTGAAACCCGGCGGACGGCTGGCCGTCAGCGTACCGCGCTACTGGCCCGAATGGCTGTGCTGGAAACTGTCCGAACACTATCACAACACGCCGGGCGGCCATGTGCGCATCTTCAAGCCCCGCCGCCTGCGGCGCGACGTGGAGGGGCACGGCTTCGCCTTCCGGAAGGGACACTGGGCGCACGGCCTGCATTCGCCCTACTGGTGGCTGAAATGCGCCTTCTGGGAGCGGCGCGAGACGCTGTGGCTGATCCGTCAGTATCACAATCTTCTGGTCTGGGACATGATGAAGCGCCCCTTCTTCACGCGCGCGCTCGAGGCCCTCGCCGCGCCGCTGATGGGCAAGAGCGTGGTGATGTATTTCGACAAGGCGGGAGCGGCGTAATGGGCACCCTGCATCTGACACGGGGCGCGGTGCGCGAGGGCTTCTTCACGGGCGCGGTGGCGCGCATTCTGGAGCTGCAGCGCGACTCCGGCGCCATTCCGTGGTATGACAATGGCGTCATCGACCCGTGGAACCATACCGAGGCCGCGATGGGGCTGACCGTGCTGGGGCACCTGGAGGCGGCGCGCAAGGCCTACCGCTTCCTCGCCGAAACGCAGCTCGAGGACGGCTCCTGGTGGTCGCAATACGGCGCCGCGGTGCCGCTGGACGATCATCAGTATACGGGCGACGGCGAGAGCGAAAAGCGCATCCGAGACACCAATTTCACCGCCTACCCCGCCACCGGCATCTGGCACTATTTCCGGGTGACGGGCGATGCGGAGTTCCTGCGCGCCTACTGGCCCGTCATCGAGCGGGCGATGGACTTCATCCTGGACCATCAGTCGCCGGAGGGCGACATCCGCTGGGCGGCGTGCGATCCGCACACGCCGGAAGACGATGCGCTGATCACCGGGTGCAGTTCCATCTACAAGAGCATGGAATGCGCGCTCAACATCGCAGGCGAGATGGGCGCGGAACGGCCGGACTGGGCGGAAGCGCGCGCCCGCCTGGGCCACGCCCTGCGCCACAAGCCGCACCGGTTCGACCGGGACTGGGAGAGCAAGGCGCGCTATTCGATGGACTGGTACTACCCGGTGCTTTCCGGCGTGCTGACGGGCGAGGCGGCTCGGGCGCAACTCGCCTCCAAATGGGAGACCTTCGTGGCGGAAAGCTATGGCTGCCGCTGCGTGTCCGACGAGCCCTGGGTGACGGTGGCCGAATCCTGCGAACTGGCGCTGGCCCTGCTCGCCAACGGGCAGAAGGAGATGGCGCGGGAGATTTTCTCCTGGCAGCACCGCTGGCGCGACGAGGCGGGGGCCTACTGGATGGGCTATCAGTACCGGGACCAGACGCCCTGGCCGGTGGAAAAACCCGCCTGGACGGCGGCGGCCGTGATCCTCGCCGCGGACGCCCTGCTGCAGATTTCCCCGGCGCATGATTTGTTTATTCGTTCGGGGATTGGTTCTGAAGAACGTGCGGCAGGCAGGCGGCGCGTGCGGTGACAACGTCCGTCCGCAGTCAACCTCTCCCCCCGGGAGAGGTCATCCCGGCGGCGCGCAGCGGAGCCGGGATGGGTGAGGGGCGCAACTTGAAGCTCTCTCACTCTCTGAGCGTTGTCGTCTTTCGCCCCTCACCTTCCCACGGACGCTGCCGCGCCCGTGGGCCCCTTCCTCTCCCGAGGGAGAGGAGTATACGGAGCGTGCCTTGCGCAAAATTTCGGGAGTTTGGAGGGATTCTCCGGACCGCGCAGAACGCTGGTCCCGAGGACCTCAACGGAGACTTCTACTCCGTCTGCGGATAGTGGGCCGTCAGGCGCAGTTCGTTCCAGTATTTGCGCCAGACCTGGAAGGCCGTCATGGGCCGGTAGCCGCGCTTGCGGTTGCGGGCGGCGATTTCCCACAGCATGCGGTACTGGCGCATCAGCGAGCGATAGGCCTGCCACAGGCTCATGCGGCTGTCCCAGATATGGGTGGCCTCGCCGCCCGCGCCGTTGATCTCGATAATGACGAAGTCCTCGCCCCGTTGCAGGCTTTCCAGGTCCTTGAAGCGGACATCGAAGCGGCCGAAATGAAATTCGGGAACGGAGCGCGCCACCCGGTCGAAGGCCGCCGACATTTCCGGCGTGATGAAGGGCTCTCCATTGCGGAAGATGGCGCCGCGCGCATGGCTGCCCGCGAAGGCGAGGCGGAAGGGCATGCCCTCCGGCAGCACCTCCTCCAGATGCTCCTCATGCCGGGGGAGATAAACTTTGGTCAGCCGGCCCGCACGCGGATCGCGTTCGATCAGTTCGCGCAAGGACGAACGGCCGTCGCCCACCACATAGGGGAAATATTTGAGCGTCAGCGAAAAGAGCCTGCCGCGCTCCTCGTCGGGCATGCGCACATAGAAGACACCCGCCTCCGCCTCATAGGGCACGAAATCCTGCAGGATGAAAGTCTGCCCCGTGGGGAATATCTGCACATAGCGGCGCAGATCCTCATCCGACTTGATGAGCCGCACGCCCGCGCCCCGGCTGCCGATATCGGGCTTGGCGACCACGGGATAGGCAAGCCCCCTCTCGCCCATGCGCGCCTTCGCCTCCTTGAACACGGCCCCGGGGTGGCCGCGCGCCGGCACGCCCGTATAGGCGGCGATCCGTTCACGCGCGGTGCCGGAAACCGTGTCCATCACCCCCAGCTTCGATTCGCCGATCACCCCGCCCACGGGAAACAGCGGATTGGCGACGGTGGGCAGCGCCAGCCCGTTATGGCGCAGCCCCAGCCACGCCCAGTAAACGAACATGGGAAAATAGAACACCAGCGGCGGCCAGAATTCGTAGAAGGAAACCGGCCTGCCCGACAGGTCCAGGGGCGGCAGCCCGGTATGCAATTGACCCGTGTGAAATTCGCCCGTATGCAAGGGCGCGCCGGCCGGCTGCATCGCGTCACTCATTTTCGCGCTTCTCCCCCTTTGGCCGCCCCGTGCCGGTCACGGCCCGCCGCAGGCCGCAAGCTCGAAGGCCCGCACGACGGCGGTCTCGATCTCGCTCCTGGCATTCCAGGGCAGGAAGTGATTACGCCCTTCCAGGATCGTGACCTCAAGGGCTTCAACGGACGAAAAGTTCCGTTTCATGAACGATACGTTCCCATAAGACGCCAATTTATCCCGCGTCCCGTGCAGTATCACCACTGGCACACGAACCCGCGGCAGGCCCCTGGCCAGCAACTTCAGTTCGTGCCGCAGCGCCAGCAATTCCAGGTTGGAATTGCGCAGCATTCGCGGCAGCAGGCCCCGGACCGGCCACTTGCCGCCCAATGGCTGCATGAAGTGCACTTTTTCCAGGGCCGGGTCCAGCAATCCCGCCGCGATAACCAGCGCGCCCACCCGTCCGGGAAAGTCCAGCGCCGCCCGCACGATGACCGCCGCACCCAGCGAATGGCCCACCAGCACCGGCAGGCGGCCCGCCCGCCGCTCCAGAAAGGGCTCGAGCGCCGACGCCTGGGCTTTCAGCGAAACGAGCGCGCCGGGCGGCCGGCTGCGCCCGAAACCGGGCCGGTCCAGGGCGATGTGCTCATATCTCCTGAGGCCGCCCTCGATAGAGCGTTGCCAGGCAAGCGCGCTGCCGGCGGTGCCGTGGACGTAGATGATCCGCGGCCCGCCGGGGCGTCCGCCGCGCAGATAGCTGATCGCCATCCCGCCGGACGCAGTGACGGTGCCTCGCTTCATGCTGCATAGATATGGCGGCCGCGGCCGAATGCCAGCGGCGGCGCGTCACTTTCGCCTCCCGTTCTCCGGCTGCTAGAAAGGGCGAAGATCATCAGGGGAATTCACCCATGCGCCTGCCCATCGATCCCGATACCGTCAGGGGCTTTCTGGATGCGCAGGAGGGCCGCGCGCTCTACGAGGCCGCGCTTGCCGGCGCCGCGCACGGGCCCTGCCTGGAGGTAGGCAGCTATTGCGGCAAGTCCGCCCTTTATCTGGGCACGGCTGCCCTCGAGGCGGGCGGTGTGCTGTTCACGGTGGACCATCACCGGGGCTCTGAGGAGAACCAGCCGGGCGAGGAATATCACGATACGGAGCTTTGGGACGCGGCGGCGGGGGCGATGGACACCCTGCCCCTTCTGCGCGGCACCCTGCGCCGCGCCGGGCTGGAGGAGGCGGTGATTCCCGTGGTGGGGCGCTCTTCCCTCGTGGCGCGGCACTGGCGCACACCGCTGTCGTTGCTGTTCATCGACGGCGGGCATTCGATGGCGGCGGCTTTCGCCGATTACAGCGGCTGGACGCCCCATGTGATGCAAGGCGGTACGCTGGCCATCCACGACGTTTTTCCGGACCCGGAGGACGGCGGCCGCCCGCCCTACGAGATCTACAGGCTGGCGCTGGCGAGCGGATTGTTCGAGGAAACGGCGGCGGTGAAGAGCTTGCGGTTGCTGAGGCGGGTTTGATATTCCATTTTTCCGCTCACCCCTGCGAAAGCAGGGGCCCAGAGGCGCGATTTCCGATTCTGAAACAGGGCATACTGATGAAGCAGAACCCTTCACTTATGCCGTGTGCTCCTGGGTCCCGGCTCTCCGGCCGGGATGAGCGGAAGAAGGGTTCTCTGTAACTCTGACCTCTGACCTCTGACATCTGACATCTGACATCTGACTACCCCTCCACCTCCTTGCGGCTATAGGCCTTCACGCGCCGGTTGGACATTTCCAGCGCCATGGAGTCGGGGACGAAGCGGATGAGCGTGGCGACGGTCTTGTTGAACAGGCCGTTGACGAGCACCGCCTTGTTGCGCTCCGAAGCGCGGTAGCCCTGCCGGGCGACGCGTTCGGCCGTCATCCACATATAGGAGGGCATGCGGCTTACCTGCGCGCGCACGCCGGTGACGTCGTGAAACTCCGAATAGGTAAAGCCGGGGCAGACGGCGGTGACGTGAACGCCGGTGCCGCGCAGTTCCAGATGCAGGGACTGGGAAAACTTGATGAGGAACGCCTTGGAGGCGCCGTAGAGCGTGTGCCCATAGGTGCCGGGCGCGAACCCCGCCAGCGAGGCCACATTGACGATGCGCCCGAAGCCGCGTTCCACCATGCCGGGCCCGAGCAGATGGGTAAGATGGGCGACCGAAGTGGCCATCACCTGAATGAAGTCCGCCTGTTCGCGCCACGAGGTTTTCAGGAAGGTTTTCGGGATGCCGTAGCCCGCATTGTTGACGAGCGCGTCCACCTGAAGGCCGCGCCCGTGCAGCGCTTCGGCGAGTTTGTCGGGGGCGGACGGATCGGCGAGGTCGGCGGTGAGCACGGCGGCCTCCGTACCGTGACGATCCTTGAGTTCGTCCGCCAGTTCCAGAAGCCGTTGCTCCCGGCGCGCGGTGAGCACGAGGTCCCAGCCATGCCTGGCATATTCCCGCGCGAAGGCCGCGCCGATGCCCGCCGACGCGCCCGTGATCAGCGCGGTGCGGCGGGGCCCCTCCTGTTTCCTTCGTTTTTCTGCCATTGCCTTGGGCCCATCCCCTTACCGCTCTTTCCCGCGCAAGCGTCGCGAAAGCGGGAATCCAGTCAGGGCTGTCCGGGGAAAGTTATGCGCTTTCGCGGGGACGAGCGGAAGAATACTGACTCCGCTCCCCTCAGCCGAACAGCCCCAGCAGGCCCTTGCGGTATTTCTCCACCATCTCGCGCAGTTCGGGGCCGGTCATTTCCTGCTCGCGGATCAGCGTCTTGATGATTTTCTTGAGCAGCGCCTTGTGCTTGCGGATGATGCGCACCGTCTCCTTGTATTCCCGGTCGAGGGTCTTGCGCACCTCCTCGCGCAGGTCCTCGGGAATATCCATGCGGCCTTCCTCGCGGCGGTCCACGTCGATCCAGTACAGTCCGCCCCGGGAGGAATAGCCGTGCTGGCCGAACATGCGCACCAGAAGGCGGGTGGCCTGGGCGAGGTCGGAGCCTTCGCTGCCGCCCGCGCCCGCGCCCACGTCGCCCGGGCCGAAGATCACCTCTTCCGCCGCGCGGCCGGCCAGGAACACGCGCACCTGTTCGAGCACGTCGTTCTTGTTCATGTCCACGCGGTCCTTGAAGGACTGGACGAAGCCCAGCGTACCGTCCGGGCGCGGAATGATGGTGATGAAGGAGATGTCCTTGCCGCCGTCGGGGCCCACAAGCTGGACCAGCGCATGGCCCGCCTCATGCACGGCGGTGCGGTGAATCTCCTCCTCCGTCAGGCGCCGCAGGCCCGTGGTGCCCAGGGGCCGGCGCATGATCTCGGCGACGAAATCCTTCTGCGAGGTCTTGCGGCCCTCCTTGCGCGCACGGCGGCGTGCGCCGCGCACATAGAATTCCACGTCCGCGCCGGTCTGGCCGAAGGTGAGCTTGGCCAGTTCCTCCGTGTCGATCGGATCCTCCACCTGGTCACGCTCGCGAAGGCGGTTGATGTGGAATTCGAAAATCTTGGAAAGGGAGGCGACCGTCGGCCTGCGGATGGTCACCGTCTGGTCGAGCCGTCCGGCCCGTTTCAGCGCCGGGTCGATCTTGCGCGGCTCGTTGGTGGCGGCGATCACCACCACGCCCTCGCGGTCGTGGAAACCCTGCAGTTCCTCCAGCACGCAGTTCACCACGGCGGTGGTGTAGTAATCGTTCCTGCCCTGATGATGCTGGCGGTTGCCGATGGAATCGAACTCGTCGATGAAGACGATGGTGGGCGCATAGCGCCGCGCCTCGGCGAAGAATTCGCGGATGGAGGCGAGATGCGAATCCAGCGCGCCCGAGGCCTGCCATTCCAGCGCGGACCCGGCGATGAAGCGGATGCCCGATTCCCGCGAGATGGCGCGGGCGAGCATGGTCTTGCCGGTGCCCGGCGGCCCGACGAGCAGCATGCCGCGGTCCACCTCCGACCAGTCGATCTCTCCGGCGACGGCGGAGCGGATGTCGCCCACAAGCTGCTCGGCCACGTCCTTGGCCTCGCCCACACCGTGGACCTCCGCCAGCTTGGGCGCGTTGGTGGGCGCCTTGCGCGCCAGGCGCCGGTCCACCCGCGCCTTCAGTTCGTGTACGGCGCGTTGCCCGCGCAGACCCGTGGCCACGACCTTCTCGAAGTCGTAGGGCAGCATGTAGCGCGTCCACTTGTCGAGCCCTTCCACGGCCAGCGCCTCCGGGCCGAAAACGGCGCGGAAGATGCGGTCGCGCACGGGCCCCACCAGCGGCGGCAGGCCGAATTCGAAATCCGTATAGTTCTGGAAGGTGAGCGGAATGGCGCGCGGATTGCTGACCACGGCGAGGCCGATATCGCGGCTGGTCACCAGCTCCTTGATCAGCGCGCGGACGGAGGCCCGGTCCAGCTCATATTCGGAGGCGAAGAGCTGGTCATCGTAATAGATGACCTTGTCATTGCCCGCATAGCGGCGCGAATCGTAGGAATCGTAATAGGCGCCCGCCGACTGCAGGTCGAGCGAAACGGCGTCGGCGACCGCCAGCGCCACCTGATCCGCGATTTCCCAGTATTGCGTCTGGATAACCACCAGCGGCCGCTTTTCCAGCAGGAAAGCGGTGAAGGCGGCGAAACTGTCGCCGCCATGGCGCTCCAGGTGGCCGTTCCATTCCACCGTACCGGATACCGTCAACTGCTCCACGGCCTCGCGCAGCAGCGCCTCGGCGATAACGTGAGACACGCTGCGCCCCCGGCTGAGGGTGAGGCCGGGCGCGGGATCGGCGGGCTCCAGCGCCGGCGGCTCCAGCGAAGCGCGCGCCGAGACGCCCAGTTCATTGACATCTTCCACGTCCTCCGCCGAAAGCAGCGGTTCGGCGTCGCCCTCGATCAGGGCGATGGGGCTCCAGGCGGCCTCGGGCTCCTCGAACAGCAGGCAGGCCAGCGCCGCTTCCCGGTCCGAATGGAGATAGACGCCCAGCGTGCACACATCGCCGGAGTCGAGATCCAGATAGACGAGGGTGTAAAGGCCGAAATCGGTGCGCAGGGCAGAGGGTATGTCGGCGGCGTCGTAATACCAGAGATGGCCGCCCTGGTCGGCCACGCGGTCGATCGCCTCGCCCAGCCGGCGCGAGGGCGCGGAGGTGCGCTGGGTCAGATGGGCGTGGCGCTGGGAGAAGCCGCTGGGCAGGCTTTCCTCGAATTCGGCGGCCGTGCGCAGGATTTCCGTGGCGCTGAGATACCCGGTTTCGCTGCCGAGTACAGGGAACAGGCCGGCGAAGCGCACCTCGCGGCCGTCCGCCTCGAAGCCGGACATTTGATCGAGCAGGCCGCGATAGACGCCGCTGGCGTCGGCGGGATCGCCCCAGTCCACCCCGCGGCGGTAGGACTGCGCCACCATGCCATGCTCGTCGCATGCAAAAAAAACGGCTGAAAACAACGTCTTGCCGGTCATCCGCCCTCACCTCGTTAAGCGGGTAAGCCCCAGTTCACCAAAATTTAGCAGATATGGAGGCGTTGCGAAGCCAGGTGCACGCCCGTGCACGGCAATTTCAACGGCTCTGTGGCAAATCAGAGGTCAGAGGTCAGGGATCAGAGGTCAGAAATTGGCGGCCGGCGGACTGAATCGCGCAGTTCCGGCCTTTGTACTGTGACATCCGGTCTCTGGTCAGCCCACCGCGCCGGCGGAGTTGAGGCCCTGGCCGGAGAGCGCGCCGAGCTGGCTGACCGACGTCTGGAGCGACTTCTCAAGGGCGGCGACGCGCTGCGCCTGTTCCGGCCCCATCTGCCCGCGCACGCGCTCCACGGCTTCGTTCAGCACGGCCGCCTGTTCACGCAGGGTTTCATAGGTGCGCGAGATTACCGCCTTGTCGCGCTCGATCAGCGCGGAAAGCTTGGCGCCCTGGGAATCGGGCAATTCGCCCCTGTAGAAGCTGGCCCGCAACTGCCCGTGCCAGGTGAGCACGGCGCGGGCCACGGTGGCGAAGCGGGCGGCATTGCGCGATTTTTCCGCAAGGTCCGTCTCGATGGCCACAAGATCGGGCGCGCCCGCGCCGCCACGCGCGGCCAGATAGCGCCCGGCCATGGCTTCGGGCCCGCCGGGCGATTCCTCCGCCTCGCGCTGGGCCGCCATTTCCGCCTCGGACATGCCGTTCACCAGCACGTCCAGCATGCCGCCCAGCGAAAGGCCGCCCTCGTTCCCGGGGCGGCTTGCGGGAAGCGGCTGCACGAGGCGCTTGGCCTCGGCGCGCAACTGCATCTGAACGTCAGCCTTGCCCGTGGTGATCTGCGTCTCGGCGGACAGGCCATTCAAGGACCCGGCGGCGCAGCCCGGCAGCGCCAGCGCCAGGCCGATGGCCGCAAGGACGGCCGCCGGCCGCGCCGCACGGACACAAGCCGCACGGCCCGGCGCGCCCTTTGCCGAGTTCCATAAGCTGGCGGGCCGTGCCCGGCCCTCGATTCCCCGTGTCGTCATGGCCGACTTTCCGGTTCTCCGGCTAACCCACCATCGTTATTCACACCGTCACTGCAACGATGACCGGACTCCGGTACTCCCCACTCATTTCGGCCGCTGCCTTGATGAGGCCGGAGCACCTTGTTCACGGTGTTTCCCGGCCCTGCGGCATGTTCTGACCATCAGGCATTGTGTCAGATTTAAAATTCTTGCCAACCGGTTATGGCGCGAAGGTGACAGGAATCGGTTAACGCAACGCAATTTTTGCGGCGGCGCGGCCCAGGGGCCACGTTTGGCGATTGTACCCTGCGCTGACCCCGACTTGCGATTGCAGAATTGCCGGAACAGGCGGCTTCGCCGTGGTCACCGCGACCCGCGGGCCTGCTCAGGTGACCCACTGAGAGATGGAGATGACCTTGTAGCCCTCCTCCTTCCGGACCAGCAGGAATTCGCCGCCGGTCCAGCTTGCACTCCAGATGACATGGTGCTTCGTGCCGGACTTGTTGCTGAACACCCAGTGCACGCCGGCCGGGTAGAACACGCCATAATGCTCCTTCAGCCGGTCCGCCGCGCCGGGGCCGTAGACCAGCAGCCGTTGGGGCAGCCTTATGCCGGTGAAGATGCCGGGGTCGGCGAGCATGAAGGTGGTGTGCATGGGATCGATGGCCGGGCGCGGGCCCAGCGCCGATTTCAGGATGTCCTCCACGCTTTCCGCCTTGGGGGCCGAGACGCCTCCCGTGATGATGGCCTGACGCTCATAGCCCAGAATCTGCTTCAGAATATGGATGGCAAGTTCGTTCTCTTCCGGTTCGCGAAGCCGGAAGGGGGTGAGCGGCAGGCTGTCGGAACCGTCGAACAGCCCGTCCCCGTCCGTATCGGGATTTTCCGGGTTCAGCCCCATGCGGTGTTCGGCCAGATCGGTCAGGCCGTCTGAATCCGTGTCGCGGGTGAGCTTTTCCCACTCGAAGCGCAGATAGAGCCCGTCCTGCCGCCGTTTCGCGCGCAGGGCGACGGGCGGGAAGGTGATCGACTCCGTATCCAGTTCGCGCACCTGCACCTCGATCTGAAGCACATCGCCGTTCATCAGGGGCAGGTTGGACTCCGGCGTCACGATATAGGGGAAGAACTGCTGAAGGCCCAGATAGACGGGCGGTTCCCAGCTGTGCCCCCGGGCGCGAGACTTCGTTACCCAGTAACCGCCGCGCGACACCTCGCCCACGGGATCGAGCGCCTGGGAAAGAAAGATCAGCGTCCACTCCTTGCCCGTCTTCTCCAGGCGGACGACCTGGTAGGGGCTGACGGGCAGTTTGAGACCTTCGGGAAGGGGATTCCTCCTCCTCTTTTCACCTTTGCCGCCCTCTCCCGCCCCGGGCGGCGCGAAGGGCCGGATTCCGTCCGGCAGCGGACGTTCCTCGAAGACCACCGGCCGCTCGCTGATATGGACGGGGGTGGGCATAACGTCTTCTCGCGGAGCTTCCGATTTTGCCTTCCGCCCGGCTTTCGCCGATTCAATTCGCTCGCTGTAGTATTCCTTACGCTGATCGAACTGCTCGCCCAACTCCGATGCAAGTGTTTCGTAAATCTCTATCGCATGTCCCCGCGCATAAAACAAACCCTTGGAAAGGAGGTATCGCGCCATGCGCGAATGTCCGCGTGACGACAGATACTGTGCCCCCAGCTCCTGGAATACCGGCGCTCCGGCGTTTAATGAACGCAGCCAGCCGCGCATTCCTGGGCTAACATGACTTTCTTCCCGGCGGATCTCCCCTGGATGCTTCTCTTCCGCCTCCCGGCCTTCAACGAAGGCATCGAACACACCATCACCGTCGAGCGAGGGATCGAGCATCTCCTTGAGGAAGTTAAATCGTTGGACTGCTAAAAACTGCAGCTCATCAGCGTCAATCAGTTCCAGCAGGTTCCTGGCGTCGCGCTCATGCCCGGCAAAGTACATGGCGGCCGCCAGACCTATGATCGAATCCGCGTTGGCGGCCTGGACTTCAGCCGCCAGAGGCGTTTCCGACGCTCTCTGCGCCTTCACCGGCGCATCGTCTTCTCCCGACGGGAACCGCGCGGCGAGTTCCCAATAGGCACGTGTCAGCCTTTCGCTGGCCCAGACACGCTCGAACTCGCCGGGGGCCGGCCACAGACCATCGCGTTCCGAAAGCCCGATTTCAGACAACAGGGCCGCGGCATCGCGCGTCAGCCCGAATTCGATCAGGCGGTCCATCAGGATCCGGGACACAAGCGAACGGACCGGACCATCCAACCGCCGCCGCCACGTATCGAGCGCCGCCAACCCATAGGCGGCGTTGTGGAAATCTGTCCTGGACAGGAGAGACGACAGGGCATTCTCATTAACGGATTTGGAGTTTATGAGAGGCACGATGTAGAGAAAGTCTCTAGTGTAATCAAAAAGACCGAGCACGATGACCTTCAATGCGGGATGGCTGCGCACGAGCGTCAGAAACGATGCATGCTGATTGGAATGAGCAGCGAGATTCTTGCCCGCGGCGAGCAAGAGGAATCCGGTCTCGTCCTCGAATCCGGTCGAGCGAATCCTGTCAACCAGCGCTTGGTTGCGGGAAAGTTCGCATGCCTGCCGCTCTTTCTCACAGTCGGCATGGTGCTTGACCGAGGCGATGATGAGAGCCGCATAGCGTTCCGCCCGGCGCTCATCGAGATTCAGCGCCCCGGCAAATTCGCTGACCGTGCGGCGCGGCGATTTCGCCACCCTGGCGGCGGCAAACAGCACGTCTTCCATATCGATCCCAGCGCCGTCGCCGGTATAGCGGCTGTACGATTCCTCGAGAAAGAAATCCAGCTCCCCCTGCGTGATCTCCGCCCGGGCGGGCGCGCCCGCCGCAGTCATCAGCAAAAGGGCGAAAGCCGCCGCGAGCCGTGTGCCAACCATGTCCCCCTCCGGCAACTGAGCCTGACCGGCCACCAGTCTCGCCCTTTGGTAGCGGACATGGCAAGCCTTTCCCGCAGAAATATGGCCCGGCCCTTGGCCCGGGCGGGAATGTGGGCTATGCGTAGGCCGCCGGTGGTTCCGGCATGCCCCCCGACAACGTGATCGCGTATACGCTTCTTTCGTCTCCAGGACGGCGGAATACCGGGGGAAACGGGCGGGGATGAATGGAACGTCGGGGATTTCCATGAAACTTCGGCTCGCCGCGCTCGCTGCCGCGCTCACCTTCTGTCTGTCCGCGCCCGGGCTTGCCAATGGCGGCCCCGGCCCGGAGGCGGCGGCGCATTCCGCAGTCGCGCCGGCGGCGCAAGCCTGCGCGCCGTATTTTCCGCTCCGGGACGGCTGGCTGGGCGGCGACGCGGCCTATTCGGTGGCCCTGCCCGGCGGGCAGACGCTGTGGCTGTTCGGCGATACGTTCATCGGCGAACCGGGCGCGGCCACGCGGCGGGACGCGGACCTGATCGCCAATTCCGTGGCGCTGTCCGCGTGCCGGGCGGGGGAATGGTCCATCCGCTATCACTGGCGCAACGGCGAGGCGCCCGCCGCCGTCTTCACGCCGCCCGACGCCACGTCCACCACCCATGAGGTGCGCTACTGGCCGATGGACGGCTTCGTGCGCGGCGATACGCTTTATGTCTTTTTAAGCCGGGTACGGATGACCGAACGCGGCGGCCCGCTGGGCTTCGCCATCGAAGGGGTGGACCTGGCGCGCATCGAAAATCCCGGGCGCCCGCCCGCTCAATGGAAAATCAGCTATTCCCCCGTGCTGCGGGGCGAGCCGGCCCTGCCCGGCGCGGCGGTGCTGCCCCGCCAAGACCATGTGCTTCTTTATACGCCGCTGACGGGCAAGGAGCGGAAGGAGCGCCCCGTCGCCCTGGCCCGCCTGCCCTGGGCGGGGCTTCATGCGCCTGCGGAGCATCTGCAATTTCTGGCGCGGGACGGCGCATGGCGGGAGGGCTTCGCGGCCGATGAGGCGCAGCACATCATGGACCGGGGCGCGACGGAACTGAGCGTGCAGGAGACGGAAGACGGCGCTTTCGTTGCGGTGCTGAACGAATCCGTCTTTCCCGCCGAACGCATCGTGCTGCGCACCGCGCCCGCGCCCGAAGGGCCGTGGACGGAGGAACTGGCGGTGACGGAGATCGGCGAACGGGCGGGCGCGGACGAAGCACGGCGCGCGCGCGTGTTCTGCTATGCCGCCAAGGCCTGGGAGCCCGCCACGCGGGGCACCTCCCTGATGCTGACCTATGTGTGCAACAGTATGGATGCGGAGCTTCTGCTCAATGATCTGGGCCTCTACCGCCCGCGCGTGAAACGGGTGACGCTGCCCGGGGGGATTTTAAAAAGAAGTTCACACAAAGTTTCCACCGGCTGACGCCCGCCGCGAGGGATGAAACAAGGAAGCAGATCACCTCTCCCATCGGGAGAGGGAGGGGCCCGCGGGCGCACCGGCGCCCGTGGGAGGGTGAGGGGCGC
>JBKHIN010000174.1:0-6631 GCA_046538635.1 Alphaproteobacteria bacterium | reverse complement strand
GATTCTGCTGCAAATTCAAGTGGCGACTACTGCAAAACCAAGTGGCGCGCTACACTCCGGTAACGTCCTGCGGCGCCACGCTTTCGGGCACGGCCGCCTCCGAGGCGAAGGCGAGGCAGACAATGGCTGCGGAAAACGCCGCCGGGCGGACGGCCCCGTGGAAGATGCCAGGCACTCTCATATCGTCTTCATCCCGTCAGTTATGTCCGGCGGGACCCGGACCCGCTCCCAAACCCCGTTAGTGATTGTTTTTCCACAACATGCGGGCCCGTGTCCATGCGCTTCGAATTAAGGATGGGACCGGGGGAGCCGGAAGGCGCGAAATCCGGGCCGCCGGAGCGCCTGTGCGCCCCGGCGGCAGGGGTCTCAAAACGCCGGCGCGACCTTGACGACCGTCACGCTGCGCCGGTTGAGGCGCCAGGCATCCTCAGCCGAACGCGGGTCGGCGGGCCGTTCCTTGCCGTAGGAAACGACCTTGATGCGGTTCGGCTCGATGCCCTGCCCGACGAGAAAATCCTTCACGGCGTTGGCCCTCTTGGCCCCCAGCGCCATGTTGTACTCCCTCGTGCCGCGCTCGTCGCAATGGCCCTCCACGGTGATCCGGACATCGGGATTGCTGGACAGCCAGGCGGCCTGACGGAGCAGTACCTGCCTGTCGCCTTCATCCAGATCATACCGGTCGAGGGCGAAGAACACCCGGTCCTGAACGGAGTTGGCGAAATCTTCGGGACTTCCGGGCGCCGGCCCCGCGGGCTGAACGGCGGCGCCGGATTCCACGGCCGCCGTTTCCGGCTCGGGGGTCGACGAACAGGCGGCAGCGAGCAGCAGCACGGCCGGCAGCGAAATCACCGGCGATACGGCTCGACGAATGAATACGGACATTTCCAACCCTTCTCTCTCGATTTCCAGTTTCATGGCGCATCGGTCGCGCTGAAAGGACGTCCCCCCGGAGACTGTCATGCATGGAAAATGCGCAGAGGGCTGGACGAAAATGGGTTTTTGCGGCCCTGATCCGGCCATGAATTGGACCGCGGGGCCTTGAGATCCGCGATGCCCGAAAGAAAACGCCCGGAAGCGGGGCTCCGGGCGTCTTCAAGCCGTATAATTCCTCCGGGCGCGCGGCCCGGCCCGACTCCGTATCAGGAGCCGCCGGCCGTATTGCGCGGCACGGTCACGCCGCGGCGGTTGACGCGCCAGGCGGCCTCGGTCGAGCGCGGATCCACCGGACGCTCCTTGCCGTAGGAAATCGTGGTGATGCGCGAGGGATCGACTCCCTGGCTCACCAGATAGTTCTTCACGGCATTGGCGCGCCGGGCGCCGAGCGCCAGGTTGTACTCGCGCGTTCCGCGTTCGTCGCAGTGGCCTTCCACGGTCACCATGACCTGCGGATATTCCTGCAGCCAGGCGACCTGACGCTGCAGGGCTTCACGGTCGGCCGCGTCGAGGGACGAGCTGTCGAGCGCGAAGAAGACGCGGTCGGGCACCTCGGACCACTCCGACATCGGGTTCGTTGTGGCGCCCTCGGGCTGAGCCGAGGCCCCGGTGTTGTCGCCGGTGACCACCGGCTCGTCCTTGGATGCGCACGCGCCGAGAAGCAGCAGGGCCGCGGCGGCGCCCGCAAGCTTCAGCGACGATTTGTTCAGACTACGGATAGCGTAAGTCATGACCGGCCCCCTCATTTTCATGGAGGGACGCACGGAACGCCCCTCCGGCCTTTTTCGATCAGGAGCCGCCGACCGGATTGCGCGGCACGGTCACGCCGCGGCGGTTGACGCGCCAGGCGGCTTCGGTCGAGCGCGGATCCACCGGACGCTCCTTGCCGTAGGAGATCGTCGTGACGCGCGATGGATCGACTCCCTGACTCACCAGGTAGTTCTTGACGGAATTGGCGCGGCGGGCGCCGAGCGCCAGGTTGTACTCGCGCGTCCCGCGTTCGTCGCAGTGACCTTCCACGGTCACCATGACCTGCGGATACTGCTTCAACCAGGCGACCTGGCGCTGCAGGGCCTTACGGTCGGCCTGGTCAAGGCTCGACTTGTCGACGGCGAAGAATACCCGGTCGGGTACGTTCATCGACCAGTCTTCGAGGCTGCCCGGCACCGGGCCCGACTCCTTTCCGGAGGGCTGGGCCGAAGCGCCGGTATCGACGGCGGCGGTGTCTGTTCCCTTGTCGGAGGCGCAGGCGCCCAGCAGCAGCAGGGCGGCGCTGATGCCGGCGGCCTTTGCGCCGGCGGATTTCAGAAAGGAATTGTTCAGGCCAAGGACATTGCGGCTCATAGCTGGAATACTCCGTTTCCCTCTCAATTGATGGATGGCCTAAATTCGGCCGGTTCGTGTCGGATCACCCGGCCTCCCGAAAAGGCCGGATATTCCACTCACTAAATCCTGGCCGCCCCCGGTCCCCTTTGATCCTTGGCGTCAGAGCCCCGGACCGAACCGGTCCGTGAAGTCGACGAACAATGTTCCAACCCAGTGTGCGGCAACTAAAACTTTACCCTTAACGTCGGGCGCTTTCAAGGCGTCTTCCGGGCGGGTTCGGCGCGACTTCGGCACAAAAAAGCCAATTTCATACAGCGCTTTAGCGAATCGCTCCCTGTTCGCTGATGAGCGGGGACCAGGCCGGATCGGAGGCGTCCCCGGGCGTGTTGATCGGCCTTTCGTTGTGCCCCGTAAGGTCTACCGACCACAGGCGCACCGTGCCGCCCGAGCCGTCCCGGCGCGTGGGCGTTTGCCGGAAGAACATCAGCACCCGGCCATTGGGCGCCCAGGTCGGCCCCTCGTCGAGGAAACTTTCGGTGAGCAGCCGTTCGTTTTCCCCGTCCGGCTCGATCACGCCGATGTAGAATTTGCCCTTGTAAAGCCGCGTAAAGGCGATCAGATCGCCGCGCGGGGACCAGACCGGCGTTGCGTAGCGGCCCTTGCCGAACGTGATTCGGCGCACATTGCTGCCGTCCCGGTCCATGACGTAGATCTGCTGCGAACCGCCCCGGTCCGAATTGAAGGTCACCTGCTCGCCGTCGGGCGAGAAGGAGGGCGAGGTGTCGATCGCCGGATCGTTGGTCAGCCGCTCCGTGCGCCGTGTGCGCAGGTCCATCACATAGACGTCGGAATTGCCGTTGCGCTCCAGGCTCATGATGATCTGCCGGCCGTCGGAGGAAAAGCGCGGCGCGAAGGTCATGCCGGGGAAATCGCCCACCACCTCGCGGCGGCCGCTCTCGATGTCGAGCAGGTACACGCGCGGCACATTGTTCGCGTATGACATGAAGACGACCTGCTGATCGGTGGGGCTGAAGCGCGGCGTCAGCACCAGTTCGCGCCCCGAGGTCAGGAACTGCGGGTTGGCGCCGTCCTGGTCGATGATGGCGAGGCGCTTGATCCGGTTGACCTTGGGCCCGCTCTCGGACACGAACACGATGCGGGTATCGAAATAGCCCTGCTCGCCGGTGACGCGCTCATAAACCTGGTCGGAAATCAGATGGGCCACGCGCCGCCAGCCTTCCGGCGTCGAGAAGAAGCGCAGGCCGATCATCTCCTTGCCGCCGAACACGTCCCACAGGAAGAAATCGACCCGCAGGCGGCCGTCGTCCTGCATGGTGGCCTTGCCGGTGAGCAGCAGGCGGGCATTGATGATCCGCCAGTCGCCGAAGCGCGGTTTGGTGTTGAAATCGTGCGGCTTGTCGATGAAGGCGCGCGGATCGATGGGCGCGAACAGGCCCGAACGGTCCAGATTGTTGGCGATCACCGCCGCCAGGTCGCGGCCGAAGGTCTGCTCCTGTTCCGATTCGCCCATGAAATCCGGAATGGCGATGGAAACGGGCTCCACCTTGCCATCCTTGATGGTGATGGAAGGCCCTTCCTCCGGGTTCTGGGCGGCCGCCTGCGGCGCGGCCAGCATCAGGGAAGCGGCCAGGGCGGCGGCAACCCCACAGGAACGACTCATCAGCCTGCAAATCAATTCGACCATGATAAGGAACATCTCCCTCGCATTCGGTGCCTGGTTCAGATGCCGGCCCCGTGACCCTGTTATGACGGCGGCGCAAAAGGCGCCCCTCTTACCCGTTTTACCCAATGGCCGCAGCCGGCTATCCCCCTCCCACCATTTCGCTGGGATCGAATGTCACGTTCAGCTTCGAAAGGCCCGGCGGAATCTTGTAGCCGTCACCTTCGCATTCGCGCACGGCCATGACCGCCCGGTCCGCGGCGGCGCGAAAATAGCTGTCGGTCGCATAGCGCATCTGGTTCTTGATGCGCGGATTGTTGACCCCGGGGCGCAGCGTACCATCCGGATTGAATTCAATCACCATGCCGATCGCCAGTTCCCCGGCGTTCTTGGCGCCGGCATCCACCGACCAGCACGGCGAAATCTGGTATTTCAGCGCATCCACCGTGCTCACCGTCATGCCGTCCTGGCGTCCGACACCCTCGACATTGAACTCGCCCGCCGGCTTGGCGTCGCCTTCCTCGTGGAAAACCCGCTCCTGCTGTTTGTCCGGATCCTTGTCCTTGAGCACGGATGCCATCTGATTGAATGGATCCGCCTCCTCGGGCTCTTCCCTGGGCTCTTCCTTGGCCGGTTCCGGCTTCGGTTCCGGCGGAGGCTCCTCTTTCGGCGGCTCGGGCTTTTCCGGCTCGGGCTTGGACTCTTCCTCTTCCTCTTCCGGTTCCGGTTCCGGCTTCGGCTCGGGTGCGGGCTCGGGCTTGGGCTCGGGTTCGGCGGGCTCGGGTTCGGCGGGCTCGGGCTCCGGCTTCGGCTCGGGCGCCGGTTTCGGTTCGGGCGGCTCGGGCTCTTCCGGTTCCGGCTCGGGCTTGGGCTCCTCCGGTTCGGGCTCCGGCTTCTTGACTTGCGCCGCGATGTTGGTCTCGTCCTCGACCGTTACCAGTTCGATCGGAATCGAGGGCGGCACGTCGGTGGGCGGCGCGGAAGTGAACCCCGGCCACGCGATCATGGTCACCACGATCAGGGCGAGGTGGAGCAACGCCGATGCTGCCACTGCAATGCGCATGCGCCTTCTCGCGCCTCCCGCGGATTACTCGGTCGCCCCGGCCTCGACCTTGGGCGCCTGGTTGGTCGGAAAGGCGAGCCGCTTGAACCCGGCCGAGTTAAGTTCGCCCATGACCGTCATCACGGTGCCGTAGTCCACGGACTGATCCGCGCGGACGAAAATCCTGAGATCGTAATTGTTCCTGGCCACTTCCTTCAGAAGCGGAGCGAGCTTTTCCAGCTCCACTTCCGTTTCCTGAACGAAAATCTTGCGGTCCTCGTCGATGGTCACCGCCAGAGGCTCGACGTCCTCCGCGATCGCCTGGGCCTTGGTTTCCGGCAGGTCCACCTTGACGCCGACCGTGAGCAGCGGCGCGGCGACCATGAAAATGATCAGCAGCACGAGCATCACGTCCACCATGGGCGTCACGTTGATCTCGCTCATGGGCCGGCCGCCGGAACGTTTCGCGCCCCAGCCCTTGCCCGAACCGCCATTCATGAAGCCGCCCGCCATCAGCCGACCCGTTCGTCAAGCTGGCGGGAGAGAATCGCCGAGAATTCATCGGCAAAACCTTCGAGCCGCGAGGCGTAACGGTTCAGCTCGCCCGTGAAGCGGTTGTAGGCCATCACGGCGGGAATCGCCGCCAGCAAACCCAGCGCGGTGGCGAACAGCGCCTCGGCGATGCCCGGCGCCACCACCGCCAGATTGGTATCCTTGCTGATGGCGATGGACTGGAAGGCGTTCATGATGCCCCAGACCGTGCCGAACAGGCCGATGAACGGCGACGTCGAACCCACCGTGGCGAGAAAGCCCAGATTGCGTTCTGTCGAGTTCATTTCCCGCGCCAGGGTCACGTTCATGACCTTCTCGATGCGCTCGGCGACGCCCGCCAGGACGGCCTTGTCCCGGCCCTCGGTGGAACGGCGCCATTCGCGCATGGCCGCCACGAACATCACCGACATGGGATGATCCGGCCGGTGGCCCAGATGCTGGTAAAGCTCGTCCAGCGACTTGCCCGACCAGAAAATATCCTCGAACCGGTCCGCCAGACGGCGCAGGCGCCGCAGGCTGAACCACTTGTCCAGGATAATCGCCCAACTCCAGACGGAGGCCGCGATCAGCCCAAGCATGACCGCCTTCACCACCCAGTCCGCCCGCATGAACAGCGACCAGAGCGAAAAGTCATCGGCGTTCGACGCCGCCGTCGTCTCCGCGACGACCGGCGGTGTTGCCGTGGCCCCCGCAATCGTCAGATCGGCAACGATGGAAAGATCCATGTCCCCTCGTCCTTCCCGCTGGGCCGCGGCGCATTAACCGGCAACCCTCACATCTCGAACCTAAATGAAATCCCGAAACCGCCCCCTAACGAGTCCGGGTGTGCAGCGCAGCGTTCAGCACATTTTTGTCGAAACTAGGGCCGAAACGGCGGGTTTCCGTGGATTCCGGAAGATCGTGGCCGCCCCGCCCCGCCTCGGACCCGGCATCCCACCGACGCCTTAACCGCATGTTTATCGATAATGCCTCCGGCTTGGGAGCGTCAAGCTTGCCGGTCCCCGGCATTGGGCGAAATATCATTATCGGGGCTGCGCACGCCGGCGCCGATGCGGTCCACCGCGGTCCGGGCTCCGCTTGCGGGCCGGGTTACAGCC
>JBKHIN010000173.1:0-6631 GCA_046538635.1 Alphaproteobacteria bacterium | reverse complement strand
GGCCAAAGGGGTTGAGTGCATTATGGGCAACTTTGCCAAACGGGACCGGTACTTCTCCGGCCCCGGCTACAAGGCCCGCTGGAGGCGGTACGAGGAAAAACAGACCGACGTGGGCATAGGGATTCACCTGATCAATGATGCACATCTCAACCGTATAGATCACGGCTTTGTTGTTTCGCTGGACACCGACATGCTTCCGGCGTTCCGGCTCTTCCGTCATCAGTTTCCGGCGAAGAATATCACCTGCATTGCCCCTCCGGCGCGAACGCACCATCGCGAGATCCAGCGCGTGGTCGATGTAAGATCCATAAACAGTCCCAAATAGAGAAATCGCTGTTTGGGCCTAGGGTCGTATCAGGCGGGCGGACAATTGCCAGGCGCCCGCGCGAATACCATCCCTGATTACTGAATGCGAGACCGCACGTGTCCTCCATGCGTTGCCGCCTCTATCTGATCACGCCGCCGGCCTTCGATCCGGAGGCCTTCGCACCGGAATTCGAGGCGGCGCTGGCGGCGGGCGACGTGGCCTGCGTCCAGTTGCGCATGAAGGGGGCGGAGGACGCCGGGATCGAGCGCGCCGCGCGCCGCCTGATGCCCCTCGCCCAGGCGGCGGGCGCAGCCTTCCTGATCAACGACCGGCCGGACATCGCGGCAAGCGTGGGCGCGGACGGCGTGCATATCGGGCAGGAAGATGCCGGTTATGAAGAGGCCCGCCGTGTGGTGGGCCCGGATCGAATCGTCGGCGTCACCTGCCACAATTCCCGCCATCTGGCGATGGAGGCGGCCGAACGGGGCGCGGACTATGTGGCCTTCGGGGCTTTCTATCCCACGCAGACCAAGGAACCGAAGACCCGCGCGGAGCCGGAGCTGTTGGCCTGGTGGTCGGAACTGTTCGAGGTGCCCTGTGTCGCCATCGGCGGTGTCACTCTCGCCAACGCCGCCCCGTTAATTCGTGCCGGGGCGGATTTTCTCGCAGTTTCAAGTGGTGTATGGAATTATTGCCACGGTTCCGGCGAGGCCGTGGCCCGCTTCAACGCATTGTTCGACGGGTTGGCGGACGAATGCGGCGGGAATAATGAGGGCGGAGCCTGACAGGGAGTAGCGTATGGTCATGACCAGGAAAACGGCGCCGTCACGGCGCGGGGCGATGGCGGCGGCCCTTATTGCGTGCGCATGGATTTTCGGAACCGGAATCGCGCAGGCGGATTTCCAGTCGGGCGTGCGCGCCTATGAAAAGGGCGACTACGCGGCGGCGCTGACGGAGTTCCGCAAGGGCGCGGAACAGGGGGACGCCAACAGCCAGCACCTTCTGGCGCTGATGCATGTGGAAGGCCAGGGCGTGGAGCGGAACATGGCCGAGGCCATCCAGTGGTACTGGAAGGCGGCGCGCAACGATCACATGGACGCGCAATACGCGCTGGGCCTGATCGCTCAGGACGGTGTGGGCGGCGCCGAGGCCGATCCCGCCACGGCGGCCGAATGGTTCGAGCTGGCCGCCAAGCAGGGCCACATCTACGCCCAGTTCGATCTGGGCAATATTTATTATGAGGGGACGGGCCGCCCGAAAAACCAGAAGCTCGCCGCGGAGTGGTACCGCAAGGCCGCCGAGCAGGGCCATCGCGACGCCCAGTTCAACATGGGCGTGCTGACCTGGCAGGGCGTGGGCGTCCAGAAGGATGTGAAGGCCGCCATCCGCTGGTTCCAGCGCGCGGGCGAGCAGGGCCATGTGGACGCCCAGTACAATCTCGGCGTCATCTTCCTGCAGGGCAAGGATGTGGAACGCAATCCGGAGATCGCCGCCAACTGGCTGGAACAGGCCGCCAATGCCGGGCTCACCGACGCCCAGGTGGGTCTGGGCCTGCTGGCGCGCTCGGGCGAGGGCATTCCGAAGAATCAGAGCGAGGCGGCGCGCCTGTTCCGCAAGGCCGCCGAGCAGGGCAGCCCCAAGGGCGCTTATCTGCTCTCCACCATGTACGCGCTGGGGGAGGGAGTGAACCTCGATCTCGTCGAGGCCTACAAGTGGTATCTGATCGCTTCTGACGAGGGCCAGCGGCAGCCGCACCAGGACCCCGCCTTCAAGAAGCAGCTTGAGGATCAGCTTTCGAAGGACGACAAGTCCAAGGCCGAGCGCCGGGCGCGCGAACTGCTCATGCAACTGCAGAACTGATTCGGGGGGAGCGGCCGCCCCGCCGCCCTCCTCTGTCCCCACAGTCTTCTCCCTGCGGGCCCTGCTTTCGTGAAGGGAACGGAAGCAGGGCAAGCGCCGTTCTTTCGCATATTCACCGGAAGCGGACAGCGCGCCCGATGATTTCCGGGCGGACGGAGAACTGCCATGCCGCAAATTTCCCTTGCCGGACGTACGGCGCTGGTCACGGGCGCGAGTTCGGGGATCGGCCGGGCCTGTGCCCTGGCCATGGGCGCGGCGGGGGCGGATGTGGTCGTCAACTTTTATGGGGACAGCGACGCGGCCGAGGAGGTCGCGGGAAGAATCGACGAAGGCGGCCGCAGGGCCATCGCCCACCAGGCGGACGTCGGCAACGAGGAGCAGGTGCGGGCCATGTTTGCGCGCACGCTGGAAACCTTCGGCACGCTGCACGTTCTCGTGGCCAATGCAGGCATCCAGCAGGATGCGGACCTGCTCGACATGAGCGCGCAAGACTGGGATTCGGTCCTCGACACCAATCTGCGGGGCGCATTCCTGTGCGCCCGGGAGGCCGCGCGCGAATTCTGCCGCCGCGGGCCTGAAGGAAACGGCGCGGCGGGAAACATGATCTTCATGAGTTCCGTGCACGACGTGATTCCCTGGGCAGGCCGGGCCAATTACGCCGCCTCCAAGGGCGGCGTCGCCATGCTCATGAAGTCGCTGGCGCAGGAGCTGGGCCCGGAGAAAATCCGCGTCAACGCCGTGTCGCCGGGGGCGATCATGACCGACATCAACCGGGAGGCGTGGGAGACCGGAGAAGCGCGCCGGGCCCTGCTCGAAAAAATCCCCTACCGGCGTATCGGCGAACCGGAAGACGTGGCGAAGGCCGTGCTGTGGCTGGCCTGCGATGAGAGCGACTATGTCCACGGCCACACGCTTTATATCGACGGGGGCATGCTGCTTTATCCCGGCTTCCGGGAAGGCGGATGAGCACCGGCGGAGCGGCCGCCGCGCAAGGCGCGCATGCCGCCCGCCGCCATGAACTTGTCCCGGCGAACGGTCATGCCTACCCGCCCATCGGCGGCTATGCCGCGATCGGCGGCGGGCGCTCCGTGGGCGTCTGGGCTCGATCAAACGGCTGTGCCTGCCCCATTTCTCCGCCCCGCCCCTGTTCTCCGCCCTGCTCGACCGTCGCCGGGGCGGACGGTTCACCCTGCGCCCGCTGCCCGCGGGTCCGGGCGGGGGACCGGGGCAGCTTCCGGAAGTTGGTCCGGCTGCGGGAATCGTGGTTTAAGATACGCAAACGGAGCCGCCGTACCTTACTGCCATCAAGCGATCCAAGTCCGTCATGGCTCATGCCTATCCCGACCCCGTAGCCAAACTCCTGACCCTGGGAAAGCTCGATTTCAGCCGCCGCCAGCCCGCGGACTGGCACGACTATCCGGCCCTGGGCCTCATGCACGAGCATGTCCCCCAGCTTGTCCGCATGGCCTTCGACCCGGCCCTGAATAATGCGCATGGCATGAGGGGATGGGCGCCGGTCCATGCGGTGAGAGCGCTCGGGCAGCTTCGCGCTGCCGAAACCGCGCCCGAGCTTCTCCGGCTGCTGGGCCGCTACGAGGACAATGACTGGTTCTCCGAAGACATGCGCCATGCGGTAGCCATGATGGGCCCGGATACGGTGCCGGGGTTGATTGCCAGTCTCGGCGACGAGACTCTCAGCAAATTCGCCCGGATGTCCGTGCCCGAGTGCCTGGAATTTGTGGCCCGGCAACACCCGGAAACGCGGGATGCGTGCGTGGCGGCGCTGATCCGCCAGCTTGAGCGGGCGGAGGACAACGGAAAGGTCTTCAATGGGCTGATTATCGCCAGTCTGATTGAAATGCGAGCCGTCGAGGGAATGGATGCCATCCGTGCGGCGTATGAGTGCGAAGGCGTCGAGATCCAAATTCCCGGCGATCTGGAGGACACGGAGATCGCGCTGGGTATCCGGACTCAGCGGGAAACGCCGCGCCCCCACTACGGCAGGCTTTCAGTCACGGATATTCTAGATGATCCAAATACAGACGATTTAACGGACGAATTCAGCGACGGCCTTTTCACGGATTTCCCGGAAGTGCCCGCCATGCCGGTCCGCCGCCTCAAGATCGGCCGAAACGATCCCTGCCCCTGCGGCAGCGGGCGCAAATACAAGAAATGCTGCCTGTTGTGAGCCCGGCCCGGAAGGACGTTGCCGCGCTCCCTTTCTTCCGCCGTCTTTCCCCTTTCGCTTGCCAGCGGCAAGGTGCGGCGTCTATCGTATAGATTGTTTAAGGGGAGCAACGCGCAACAGACGCGTTTATCAATTCTGGGGACTCGGTATGGCGTATCGGCTGGGCGCGCGCTTGAGCGCGATTTTTCTGATTTGCACGGTAATTCTTTGCGGGCCCGCGCAGGCGGCGCCGCCGGCGGAAGCGTTCGGCAGCCTGCCTACTTTCGGCGACGCGGAAATCTCACCCGACGGCAGGCGCATCGCGATGCTGCAAACTTTCAAGGGCAGGACGGTTGCGACCATCTACAAGGTCGGCGCGCCGCAGGGCACACGGCCCGTGATCATCAACCCCGGGCAGGGCAAGGTCCGCTCCATCCGATGGGCAACCAATGACCGCCTGCTGATCTGGATGTCGATCACCCACAAGATGGGCGGCGGAAGGCAGGCGGAAACCTATGAAGTCAGGCGCATTCTGTCCATGAAGGCCGACGGCTCGGATTCCGCCTTCCTGTTCCGGGATAGTGATTTTCAGTACGTCTTGAACGCCCCCTTCCTCCTCAGCAGCCTGCCCGATGATCCGAACCACATCCTGATGTTCCAGATCGACGCCGAAAGGTATGAGCGCGGCGGCGTGAAGAAAGGCAGCAACATTCCCCGGAGCGGCTTCCGCGGGCTCAGCGTTTACAGGGTGAACGTGAACGACGGCCGTGCGGAGAAGGTGGAGAGCGCCTGGAAGACGACCGGCAAATGGCTCGTCGACTCCAACGCAACCGTCCGTGTTCGTATCGATGAGGATCATCGCATGACCATTCTGGCGCGCGGCCCGCAAGGCGGGAATTTCAAACAAATCGCCCAATATGACGACGAAGACCCCCGCAGCGGCATGTCGTTCCGGGGTTTCGGAACCGATCCGAATACGGTCTATGTGACGGCGCGCCGGGACACGGACAGGCTCGGCGTCTACACCTATGATTTGAGCGCAGCCAAGGTGAGCGGAAAGGCCTTCCTCCATGACCGCTTCGATGTGGACGGCGTGATCCGGGACTGGCACACCGACCGGATCGTCGGGGCGACCTATACCGCCCATATGCCCGAAGCCACCTATTGGGACCCCGCCTGGGCGGCGCTCCAGAAGAGGCTCGAAGGCGTCTTCAAGGGCCGCACCGTCTCCATTGTCTCCGTCAGCCGGGACCGAAACGCGGTCATCTTTCTGGTTCGAACGCCAGGCAATCCGGGTACGTACTATCTCTACGAAGCGAATGCGAAGCGGGTCTCTCCGCTGGGCCCGCGCTATGAAGGGCTGGCGGAAAAGGATCTGGGCACGGTGAAGCCACTCACCTACGAGGCGCGCGACGGGCTCACCATCCCCGCCTATCTCACCCTGCCTCCGGGGAAGGAAGCGAAAAACCTGCCGCTGGTGGTGCTGCCCCATGGCGGGCCGGCGGCGCGCGATGATCAGTCCTTCCATTGGTGGGCGAGCTTCTATGCCAGCCGGGGCTATGCCGTTCTCCAGCCCAATTACCGGGGGTCCGAAGGCTATGGCAAAAAATTCGTCGAGGCCGGATACGGAGAATTCGGCGGCAAGATGCAGGACGATCTTACCGACGGCGTGAAACACCTGGTGGCGCAGGACATTGCCGATCCGGAGCGCGTGTGCATCGTGGGCGGCAGTTATGGCGGCTATGCGGCGCTGGCGGGCGCCGCCTTCACGACCGACGTCTATGCCTGCGCGGTCAGTGTGAACGGCGTCTCCGATCTCGTGCTGATGATGGGCGAAGCGGTGCGCAGGAGGGACGTCCAGGTGGGCTTCTATTCGGTCGATTACTGGCAGAAATGGCTTGGCGACCGCTACCGGGCGCAGGACCAGATGAAGGCCGCCTCCCCCGCCCTGCATGCGGACAGGGTGGGCGCGCCGGTGCTTCTCATTCACGGCAAGGACGATACCGTGGTGCCCTTCCTGCACAGCGAGAAGATGGCGAATGCGCTGAGGGAAGCGGGCAAGCCTCACAAGCTGATCGAGCTTGAGGGCGAGGATCACGGGCTCAGCCGCGCGGATTCCCGCATCCGTGTGCTGAAGGAAACAGAATCCTTCCTGAAGGAACATATCGGCGGCTGAGGGGGAATGAGTTCAGGTTAACCCATCCCGACTCCGCTCATCCCTGCGAAAGCAGGGACCCAGAGCCATTTCGCTCTAGGGCATCGTGCCTCCATATGTCATCACGTCTCTCATTTCCGCT
>JBKHIN010000172.1:0-6631 GCA_046538635.1 Alphaproteobacteria bacterium | reverse complement strand
GCCAGTACAGCGGCGCGCGCCAGCCGTCCGCCCTTGATCGCCGAAAGGTGCTTGCGCACGGCGTTGATCTCGTGAATGTCCGCGCCGGCGGCGAACAGCGCGCGGGTGACGCGTTGTTTGTCTTCAAGGGTGAGGCCCGGCGCGGGCGCGGCCAGCAGCGCCGAGGCGCCGCCCGAGAGCAGCACCAGCGCAAGATCGTCCGCCGTCAGGGCGCGGGCGAGGGACAAAAAGCGCGAGGCCGCCGCCACGCTTCTTTCATCGGGGAGGGGATGGCCCGCGGTCAGCGATTCGATGCGCCGGAGCGGCATTTCATATCCCGGCGGGGTGACGGCGAGACCGCTCAAGGGGCCGTCCCGGACCGACTCCACGATCGCGGCCATGCTTCCCGCGGCCTTGCCCGCCGCCAGCACCAGCGTGCGGCCCTTGGGCGGGGGCGGCAGGGTGGCGGTCAGCCGCTCCGGCGCGCGCACCTCATCGATGGCCCGGTAGAACAGGCCCGTGAGCAGATCGCTTGCGTCAGGCATTCGCCCGCGCCCGTCGGCGTGCGGCCTGCCGTTCGCGCGCCAGCAGAACGCCCGCCAGAATGACGGCGCCGCCGATGGCCTGCTGCAGGGTCAGGGCCTCGGCCAGAATCAGCCAGCCCAGAACGGCCGCCGCCAGCGGCTCCATGAGCACCACCAGCGAGGAGAAGCCCGCGGGCAGATGGCCCAGCGCATAGGCGATGAGCCCCTGTCCGCCCGCATGGCTGATCCAGGCGAGCGCGGTCAGGACCACCCAGCCATAGAGGCTGTGCGGCCAGAGCGGTTCGCCCATCACAAGCGTCGCCACAAGCAGGGCGGCGGCGGTGACGATGCCGGACCAGAGCATCAGCCCGGCGGCGGTGGTGCGCGCCCGGGCGGAGCGCACCGCGAGGATATAGCTGCCGAAAAACAGGGCCGTGATCAGCCCGTAGGCGTCACCCACCAGATAATCCGGGTCCAGTTGATAGGTGGCCCCGGACAGGAGCACGGCGCCGGTGAGCGCCAGCGCGAGCCCGGCGATGAAACGGCGCGTCAGCCGTTCGCCCAGCAGCAGCCAGGCGCCCAGCGCCACCACCACGGTGGAGAAATTGGCGAACAGGGTGGCGTTGGCGACCGTGGTATGGCGAATCGCCAGATGCCAGAAGATCAGATCGCCCGCGAACAGCACGCCCGCCAGGGCGAGGCCGCGCGCCTCGGCCCGGGGCGGTTCCAGCCGCCACGTCTTCTGCTCCCATGCGTGCCAGAGAAAGAGCACGGGCAGGGCCAGGGCCACCCGCCAGAAGGCGGTGGCGAAGGGGCCCAGTTCGGATATCCGGACAAAAATCGGTGAGGCGCCCACGGCGATGGCCCCCGCCACCAGCGCGGGTATGGCCGCGGCGGGCGCTAGTTCCGTGGCTTTTTCACAACGCGCGGATGATTTCACCGGACGGTTGACCCGTTTGAACTTTGAGTGTGTTGCACCTATGTAGGGATCATGCCCTAACATGGTTAATCAGTGAGTGACACTTCCGCCATACCTTGTAGCGTCTGTGCGACTCGTGTTGGGTGGCATGAGGCGTTTGCGAAGCGGAAACGATAAGATCACTCCAGTGGGTTGAGTCCAAACGTCAGGTTCTGGCGTGGAAAAGACGAATGGTGAGCCGGTATGTGTGTGGCCGTCCTTCGGGACGGCAGCGGGCGATTCTTCTTTCGCTTCCGCACGGGTCCGGAACATCGCCGCAAACAAACTCGTAAACGGACAGGGGGGAAAGGAAAATGATGCCGGAAGAAAAGGAACCCGACGAACCGTTTGAAGTAATCAACAGAGAGGGCGATCCCACGCTCCTGCTCGTCTGCGACCATGCCAGCAATTATATTCCGCCCGAATACGAATCCCTCGGCCTGCCGCGCGAACAGGTGAACCGGCATATCGGCTACGACATCGGCGCGGCCAACGTCACGCGGAAGCTGTCCCGCATCATGGGCGCGCCGGCGGTGCTCTCGCACTTTTCGCGGCTGCTGATCGACCCCAACCGGGGCGAGGACGATCCCACGCTGATGATGCGCATTTCCGACGGCGCCATCATTCCCGGCAACCGGCATGCGGACAACGCCGAGATCGAACGGCGGCTGGACCGCTTCTACCGGCCCTATCACGCGGCGGTGGACCGGCAGATCGACCTGATGGAAGGGCCCGTAACGGGCCCCCGCGGAAGGCGCTCACAGCCGGTGATCCTTTCCGTTCACAGCTTCACGCCGCACTGGAAGGGCCGCACGCGCCCCTGGGAATACGGCATTCTCTATGCAGAGGAGGATGACCGCCTCGCCAGGAGCCTGCTGCGCCAGCTTCGGCGCGAGCCCGGCCTGCTTGTGGGCGACAACGAGCCCTACCGGGGCGCCCTGATCAACGACAGCATGCACAAACACGGATTCAATCGCGGATTGCCGCACGCTGTGGTCGAAATCCGGCAGGATTTGATTAATAATGAGAGAGGCGCCGAGCGGGCCGCCCGGCTCATGCACAGGGTCATGATGCGGGTGCTCGAAGACATGCGCGTCATGAGTGAGCAGAAGTCGGCGAGCGTCCACCGGCTGAGGGCATAAATCGCGCGCCGGACCGGTTTGAGGGATCGTATGAGTCTGGCGCTTACGCTCGGTGTCGAAGAAGAATATCTGCTGGTAAATCTCGAAACGTACGAACTGGCCCCGGAACCACCGCCGGAGTTGATGGAAAAGCTCAAGGCGGCGCTGGGCGAGAACGTGACCGGCGAGCTGTACCGCTCCCAGATCGAGGTCATGACGCCGGTCTGCACCACGGTCGCCGCGGCGGACCGGGAGCTGCGCCGCCTGCGCCGGGGCGTGGCCGATATCTGCGCCGAATTCGGGCTGGCGCCCATGGCCGCCTCCACCCATCCGCTGGCGGCGTGGCGGGACCAGGTTCAGGTGCACAATGAGCGCTACGACCGGCTGGTGGGGGAGCTGGGCGGCATCGTGTCGCGCTACCTGATCTGCGGCCTGCATGTCCATCTGGGCGTGCTGGACCCGGATCTGCGCATTTCCGTGCTTCAGGCCCTGCGGCCCTTCCTGCCCTACTTTCTGGCCTTCACCACCTCCTCGCCCTACTGGCAGGGGGACGACACGCGGGTGAAGTCCTACCGGCTGAGCGTGGCCCATTCCCTGCCGCGCACGGGCATGCCGGACGATTTCGGCGATTTCGAAACCTATCAGCGCTTCGTCGATGTGCTGATCGAGACCGGGCTGGTGGAGGACGCCACCGTGCTGTGGTGGGATGTGCGCCCCAGCGCCAAGTTCCCCACCCTCGAACTGCGCGTGTGCGACGCCTGCCCGCGCATCGGCGACGCGCTGGCCATCGTCGCCCTCTACCAGTCGCTGGTTTCGGCGCTGATACGCACGGGCGAGGTGGAATCGGCGGGCGGCGTGGCGCTGCCGCTGATCAAGGAAAACCTCTGGCGGGCGCAGCGCTTCGGCTTCGACCTGGGCTTTCTCGACTATCACGAACCCAAGCTGATCTCCGGGCCGGACATGATCCGGTGTCTGATCGACCGGGTGCGCGAGGACGCCGAGCGCCTGGAATGCATGGAGTGGCTTGCCGAACTGGAGCGCCTGCCCGAACGGGGCACCAGCGCCGACCGCCAGCGGCGCCTCTATGCCCAGGCGCGCGACGACGGCGCGGACCATCACGAGGCGCTGAGCCGGATCGTGCGCGCTCTGGTCACGGAGACGATGGAGGGGTGTTGAGCATCGAAGAGCGGGGGAAGAGGAGCGAGAAGCGAGAGCAAAGCGCCTCTCGCTCCCCGCTTCTCTCCCCTCGCTTCTCTTGGCGGTTTCACTTGATCAAAACACGCTCTTCCGCCGCCCTCACCGCCGCCGGGCCATCCGGAACAGGTCGAGGATCCGGGGCGGCTGGCCGGTGCGCAGGATGGAATGGCGGAACACCCGCCCCATCGCCCAGATCAGGAACACCACCGTGGCCAGCATCAGAATGTAGGAACCGGCGACATCGATGAGCGGCGGGTTGGCGCCCAGGCGCAGCATCATGAAATAGGGCGTATAAAGAGGAATCCACGAGATCACCCGCGCCACGGCGCCGTTCGGGTCCACCAGAATGACGCCGATGAGGACCAGCGGCACGAACATGGCCGCCATCAGCGGCCCCAGATAGCCCTGGGCGTCGCTGATGGAATTGCACATGCTGCCCACGCCCAGAAACACGGCCGCATACATCAGATAGCCGGGAATGAAATAGGCGAGGAAGGCCGGCATCAGACCGGTCGAGAGGACCAGCGCGAACAGCCCGCCCGGGCTGCCCGTCCCGGCATTGCCCGCGCCCAGGGCGAACAGCGCCCCCAAAGTCCAGGCCGTGACGGTGATCAGCCCGATGGCGGCCACGCCGATCAGCTTGCCCACCATGAGCTGCATGGGCGTGACCGAGGAGAGCAGCAGCTCCACGATACGGTTGGATTTCTCCTCGATCACATTGGTCAGCAGAATGCCCGCCATGCTGAAGATCGAGATCAGCAGCATATAGGCGAGGCCGATGGGCAGGAGCGAGGAAAGGCCGCCCAGCACTTCCTGCATGGTCTGCCCGGCCTCGCCTTCGGCCTCGGCGCCCGCCGCGTCCACGGCCTCGCGCAGGGCCTCCGGCTGCGGCTGCAGGGCGTCGAACTCGACGCTCGCGGACTGGACCTCGGCCACCGATTCCGCGTCCAGCCCGCGGGCGAGATAGAGGCGCGAGCGGTATTCGCGGTTCAGCACCCGCTCCATGAAGGAACGCAGGCTGACCACCGAGCTTTCCAGCCGGTCGCTGAGCAGATCGCCGCTCCAGTAGCGGGCCCGGGGCGGGCCGCCCTTCTCCTCCGGCGGCTCGATGATCAGCGCGGCATGGAGCCGCTGCGGCGCGCCGTCCACGGTCACGCTCCGCTCGCCCATAAGCCAGGGTTCGAGCGCCCTTGCCAGTTCATCCGGATTATGGATATCGCGCAGTCCGGGCGGCAGCGGCACCCGCGCGAACCAGGTGCGCGGGGGCGTGAAATCCGGGCGCGCGGCCACGAGCAGCGGCGCCATGCGTTCCAGCGCGGCGTTCGCGGAGACCGGCGGCGTTTCCCGCCATTCCCGGAACAGCGCCTCCATCTCCTCCCCGGCGCCGGGGCGCGCATGGGCCGCGCCCCAGGCTTTCAGTTCACGGACAAGGGCCCGGCTTTCCAGCCCTGCAATGGCCCGCTCAAGCGGTTCTTCGTAGGAGCCCTCGAAGTCGGCGACGATGTAATGACGTATGGGAACGGTGGTCTTGTTGATCTCGGGCAGGAAGCGGACGATGCCCAGAATGGCGGGCACCATGAGAATGCCCAGCCAGAAGCCGCGCGTGGCCATGTACTGTTTCATCTCGCGCCGGGCGATCTGCAGGATGGCTCTCATCGCTGACGGGCCTCCATCGCCCCGGGCCCCACGAGAGTCACGAAGATCTCGTGCAGTCCGGGCTCGGACTGGTCGAAGCGCGTCAGGGCAATGCGCCGGTCGAAGCAGGCTTTCAATATGTCCTGCGGATCGGCGCCGCGCGCCAGCACGATTTCCCAATAGGGATGACCGTCCTCTCCGTCCGCGGAGGGCGCCTGGCCGTTGGGCGGATGGACGGAAGCGACGCTTTCGAGCGCGCCCAGCGCGCTCAGGTCCTCCTCCGCCTCCAGGCGGACGCGGCGGGGCGTGGCGGCGCGCGCCTCTTCCAGCGTACCGTCGAACAGCTTTTCGCCATTCGCCAGCAGAAGCAGGTGATTGCACAGGCGCTCGGCGTGCTCCATCACATGGGTGGAGAACATGATCGTGCGCCCGCGCTCCGCCAGTTCCCGGATCATCTGTTCAAGGACGAGCTGGTTGACCGGATCGAGGCCGGAAAAGGGTTCGTCCAGAATGATCAGTTCGGGATCATGGGCGATGGCCGTGAGCACCTGCACCTTCTGCGCCATGCCCCTGGAGAGCGCCATGATGCGGGTGTCCGCGAACTCGCCGAGCCCGAAACGCTCCAGCAGTTCGCGCGCGCGGGCCTTCGCCGCGCGCCGGGGCATGCCCTTCAGCCGGGCGAAATAGGAGATGGCGCGCACCGCGGTCATCTTCTTGTAGAGGCCGCGCTCCTCGGGCAGATAGCCGATGCGGTGGCGCACTTTCAGCGCCGAGGGCTCGCCCAGCACGCTCAGCCGTCCGGCGGTGGGGCGGATGATGTCGAGGATCATGCGCAGGGTGGTGGTCTTGCCGGCGCCGTTGGGCCCCAGAAAGCCGAAAATATCCCCGCGCTGCACGCTGAAGCTCAGATTCCGGACGGCATGAAAGCCGCCATAGGTCTTGGTGACGTTGTCAAGCTGCAGTACTTCGTCCGGCACGCTTACGTCCCCAACCCTTTACCCGCCGCGGACCGCGCCCTTGCGGCGGCGCCCGCACTCACCATTCGCCCTGCCGCGCCCTGCACGAAGCGGACCAGCCGCCCCGTGCGCCCGGCGGGGTGCGTTCATCCGGAACCCGCCTCGCCACCCCCTTTCCGCTCGTCCCCGCAAAAGCGCGCTTGCGCGGAAAGAGCGGGACCGGAAATATCGAGTGGATTCCTATTCAAATCACCCCAAGCT
>JBKHIN010000171.1:0-6634 GCA_046538635.1 Alphaproteobacteria bacterium | reverse complement strand
ATATAGGGCAGCAGAATGTCCTGAATTTTGCGCATGGTTTCGACAGTGGCGTCGAAACTCTGGCCCTCGGGCCCGCGGACCATGATGAAGAACGCCCCCCGATCCTCCTCCGGCGTCAGGGTCTCGGGAATGACGGACAGCAGCGCCAGAATGGCCCCCAGCGCCCCGAATACCACAAGGCCGATCACCCAGGGACGTGGCAGCAGCAGTTCGAGGGCGGTCTGATAGACCTTGCTCAGCCTGCGGAAGGAGCGGTCCACGATGCGCGCAAGCGCCCCGCGCCCCTCCGCCCTTCTGAGCAGCTTGGAACACATCATGGCCGAAAGGGTGAGCGCAATCAGGCTCGAAAGGGCCACGGCTCCGGAAACGGTCAGGCCCAGTTCGGCGAAATAGCGCCCGGTCGTTCCCTCCAGAAACAGGATCGGCACGAAGACGGCGATCAGGACCAGCGTAGTGGCGATGACCGCGAAACCCACCTGCCGCGCGCCGCGCCAGGCAGCGATAAGCGGCGGTTCGCCCTCATCCACCCGGCGTTGAATGTTTTCCAGCACGACGATGGAGTCGTCCACCACCAGTCCAATGGTGAGCACCAGGGCCAGCAGGGTCATCAGGTTGATGCTCAGCCCCGCCGCCCACAGAACGCCGAATGTGCCGATCAGGCAGATGGGCACGGTCACTGCGGGCACCACGGCGGCGCGCGCGCTGCCCAGAAACACGTAGATTACCAGAACCACGAGCGAGAGGGCGATCAAAAGCGTGCGCTGGACTTCCGTAATCGCCGCATCGATGAAAATGGCCTGATTGTAACCGGGGTAGATATTGGTGCCGGGCGGCAATGTGGGAATGATCCGTTCGATCTCCGCCCAGGCCTTGTTGGCCACCGCCAGCGTGTTGGCCGTGGACTGACGAACGATGCCCAGCCCCACCACCGACTTCCCGTTGGAGCGAAAGAAGACACGGGGCTGCTCCGGCCCGATTTCCACCTGCGCGACGTCGCCCAGCCGGACCAGGTAGCCATCCTCACCCTTGCGCAGGACAAGTTTCGCGAATTGCTCCGGAGTTGCATAGTTCCGCTCCGTGCGGACGGTGAACTGGCGCTCGGTGGATTCGATCTGGCCCGCGGGAAGCTCGATGTTTTCCGAATGCAGGGCGCTTTCTACATCGGCGACGGTAAGCCCGCGCGCGGCCAGCGCCACCCGGTCGAGCCAGATACGCATGGCATAGCGCTGGGCGCCCCCTACCCAGACGCGGGCCACGCCGTCCACCTGCGACAGCCGGTCGACGATGTAGCGGTCGGCATAGTCCGCCAGCTCCAGCATATTCAGATTTTCCGACGCCAGGCTGGCCCACATGATGGGCCGGGCATCGGTTTCCGCCTTCTGCACCTCGGGCGGATCGGCTTCCTCGGGCAGATTGTCCAGCGCGCGGGAGACGGCGCTGCGCACGTCGTTGGCCGCATCGTCGATATCGCGATACTCGCTGAAGCGGATGCTGATATCCGAGCGGCCGTCCTGGCTGTTGGACTCGATTTCCCTGATGCCCTCGATGCCGGAGATCCGGTCCTCCAGCATCTGCGTGATCCGCGTATCGATGACTTCCGCCGACGCGCCGCGATACGTGGTGTCTATGGAGACGACCGGCTGGTCCACGTCCGGCAGTTCGCGCACGGGCAGATTGAAATAGGCCATGACGCCGAAGGCGATCAGCAGCAGGCTGACGACCGTGGCGAAAACGGGACGCTTTACTGATACGTCGGAGAGCAGCATGCGCGCGTTCCGCTTCTAAAGCTGCGGCGGCGGCCGGTTCGGTTCGGGCGTCCCCGCGGCCGCCCTCTCAACGACCTTCACCCGGGCGCCGTCCCGCACCAGATTGGTTCCACGCACCACCACCATGTCTCCCTCCTTCAGCCCGGAGAGCACTTCCACTTCGCCCGGCCGCCGTTTGCCCGTGGAGATCTGCACCCGCTCCACTGAGCCGCCGCCGTCCCTCAGGCGGAAGACGAATACCCGCGTATCGAGCGGCACAATGGCTTCTTCGGGTACCATGAGCGACGTTCGCCGGTTGTTGATGATCTCCACGGTCATCAGCATGCCGGGGCGCAGCAGGCTTTCCTCGTTGCCGATTTCGGCGCGCACCGGCACCGAGCGCGTTGCCGGATCCACGCGGGTCGCGACCACGGTTATCTTGCCCCTGAAAAGCCGGTCCGGATAGGCACTGGCTCGCGCTTCCACCTCCTGACCGGCGCCCAGGGCGGGCAGAAAAGTCTCGGGAACTTCGAAGTCCAGCTTGATGGGATCGATGTCGTCGAGGGTGGTGATCTGCGTGCCCGGGGTCACCAGCGTGCCGACCGACACCTTTCGCAGGCCGAGCAGGCCCGAAAAGGGCGCCCTGATAAGGCGGTCGGACAGGCGCGCCTCGATGGCCGCCATGCGCGCCTTCGCCTGGTCGCGGGCGGCCAGCACCGTGTCCAGCCGTGAGCGGGTCGCCACGCCCCGCTCGACCAGATCGGTGACGCGCTCATGTTCCTGCCGGGCCTGCTTCAACGCCGCCCGCGCCTCTTCCAGTTCGGCGGCTTCCTCCGCGTCGGTCAACTCGATGAGGATTTCGCCCTCTTCCACGAGCATGCCCTCCTTGAAGGCAATGCGGCTTACGCTTTCCGTGACCTTGGCGGTGATGACCACGGATTCGTCCGCCCCTGCCGTGCCTACCGCCTCCAGCCGGTCGGCGAACTCGCTCGGCTCGACAGGTGTGACGACGACCGGCGCCTCGCGCGGGCCCCGTTCCCCGGGACCCTCGGGCGCATTGGCGTGCTTCCACCAGGCCGATCCCGCAAGCGCGGTGAGCAAACCGGCGATTGCCAGCAAAAATATGTTTCTCGCCAAAGTCATAACCGCCCCTTCGCCGGCCGGCAGCGCGCAATTCCCCATCCCCGCCAATAATGCGGTGATGTGCACAGGTTCCCGCAAAGTGCCGCGGTCAGCGCCCCATCCCGGTTAACGCTTCCGCCGCGCCTGAAAAGACGTAACAGACCGTGCCCCCCCGGCAAGGGCAGCCGCGCCACAGCGCCGCCGATTTCCGGCCCTTACCGGTTTTATACGATCACGCAAGCCGACTCCGTCGCCTCAACCCCCGCTTCCGATAAAGGGGTCATTGTCCATTTTCGGCCGTTCATCGCCTTCCGGGTGCCGGGCTCGCCAGCCGGCGAAGGCACGGAGCACACCGTCGTGGCGGGCGATGACGGCGGGTTCATAATCCAGATGCGTGAGGATATAGAGATCGCCGCGTTCCAGCCCTTCCACGACCCGTTCGCCGGCGACCTCCACGTCGAGTCCGGCTTCGATCAGCTCGCGTGTCATGTCCAGAACTTCGGCGGATTGCCCGGTGCCCGCCTTCGGGCCGCCGAGACGGGCAGGCCGGGCCCGGTCGCATTCATGCAGCCGCGTCTTGATGAAGCCCGGACAGAATACGGAAACGCCGACGCCGGTCTCCGCCAACTCCAGGCTCAGGCATTCGGAGAAGGCGACGACCGCCGCCTTGGTCATGCAATAGGCGCCCATTCCCGCCACGCTGATCAGACCGGCGGCCGAGGCCGTGTTGAGGATGTGCCCGCGCCCCTGTGCCTTCAGATGGGGCAGAAAGGCCCGCGTCCCGTGCACCACACCCATCAGATTGACGTCCACGAGCCAGCGGTAATCTTCGGCCAGCAACTCCTCTGCCGGTCCCCCGCGGGCGACGCCCGCATTGTTGCAGACCAGATCGACGCTGCCGAAGATTTCCAGGGTTTCCCGCGCGGCCCGGTCAACGTCTTCGCTCAGCGAGACGTCGCAGAACACGGCATGCGCCTGCGCCCCGTTTCCTCTCAGTGTACGGAGCGCCTCTTCCAGGGCGGCCTCGTCGATGTCGGCCAGCATGACCCGCGCGCCCCTGCCCGCGAACTGCCGTGCCATTTCAAAGCCGATGCCGCTTGCCCCGCCGGTCACGACCGCTACGGTTTCCGCCCAATTGCGGATCATTTTTTCCTCCGAAATGCCTTAAGGGGACGCCGCCGCCTATTCACGGTAGGAGGGATCGACGCGGTCAAGCTTGCGCAGCAGCGCGGGCCAGGCCAGATCGCCCGCCGGGCCGGAAAACAGCGGCGCGCTCTCCGCCGCGACTTTTGCGGCAACGCCTTTTGCGGGTTTTACCCATTTGCCGCCGCCGGCCAGCGTCTTCACCTGGATCGTGCAGGCCTTCTCCAGGAAGTACATGGCCATGAAGGCATCCGCGCAGGTCGCGCCCACCGAAAGCGTGCCGTGATTGCGCAGGATCATCACCGGCCTGTCTCCCAGATCGGCAACCAGACGTTCACGTTCGTCCAGATCGACCGCGATGCCCTCATAGTCGTGATAGGCAACCCGGCCTTCGAGAGCCATCGCATGCTGAGACAGCATCAACAGTCCGTGCGGCTGCGAGGCCACAGCCACGCCATCATCCGTATGAAGATGGATAACACAGCCGACGCCGGGACGGCCGCCATGCACAGCACTGTGTATGGTGAATCCGGCCGGATTGATGAAATGATCCGTTTCCTGAAGGATATTACCTTCGAGATCTACTTTTATGAGGCTTGACGCCGTGATCTCGTCGAACAGCAGGCCGTAGGGATTGATGAGAAAGTGCTCCTCGCCGCCGGGAACCCGCGCCGAGATGTGCGTGTAAATCAGATCGTCCCAGCCGTGGAGCGCAACCAGACGGTAGAGGGCCGCAAGATCCACCCGGACGGCCCATTCCTCTTCCGAAACCGCATCACGCAGGGCCGGGCTCATTGCTTCGGCAACGGACATGGGGAACTCCTTCAGCCTGCGCTCCGTTCCGCAGACCGAATGCCGGAAACCTCCCGGCACGCCAAGCGTCCGGGCAGAAGGGAGCGAACCTGCTACTACCTTGGTAGGGTGCCGGTTCGTGACGCCCGCGTCAATCAGGCGGGCAAACGGCTAGCCCCGCTGCGCCATGCGCAGCAACATGCGCTCATACGCGCCGCCGAAGTCGACCCGGCGGATCTCGATGAAGTCGAATTCCGTCACGTCGGGGTCCCAATCCCCGTCCGGCCCGATCAGAACCATCTGGACAAATGTATTCGTGACGAACCGCACTTTCCCGATAAGGGCCGAATCGGGCTCTTCGTCCTCGATCGTCACGAGCCCGAAATTGTGGGCGCCGAACTTGAGGATCTGCGCAAGATCGGGGGCGGAAAGCTCTTCGGGATATTGGGGCTTCTCTCCATACCTCCGGAGCGTCTTTTCGATCCGGCTGGCGGAGGGGGCGGGAACCTGGCACCGGCTGACGCGGTTGTAGCGCAGGCAACTGTATCCGTCCAAACGGTTGGCCTCGTCGAGAACGGCCATGACAAAAAACTCCGGCCCGCGCCCGACGATAAACCCGTCGATCCAGCCGTCTTCCGCTCCCAGGACATGAATCCTTACCGGTCCGGTGAAATCCTTCGCCCGTTCCAGTTCCTCACGCTCAACCATCGGGGTTCCCTTCCGTCAGCACCCGCGCCACTGCCGCCTTCCAGCCTGCATATAGGGACTCCCTGGCGTCTGCGCCAAGTTGCGGCTCGAACAGGCGGTCCCGGCGCCATTTCCCGGCGATTTCGTCGAGCGAACCGAACAGTCCCGCCTTCAGACCCGCGAGATAGGCCGCGCCCAGCGCGGTGGTCTCGATCACGACGGGGCGCTCCACGGCGCGTCCGGTGACATCGGCGAGCCGCTGCAGGAACCAGTCATTGGCCGCCATGCCGCCGTCCACGCGCAGGACGTCCGGAGACCCCGCCGCGCCCATGTCGGCGTCCATGGCTCCCATCAGGTCCCGGGTCTGGTAGCAGACGGAGTCCAGCGCCGCGCGGACGAGGTCGGCCCGGCCCGTGTCCCGCGTCATGCCCAGGATCGCGCCGCGGGCCTGCGGGTCCCAATAGGGCGCGCCGAGGCCGGTGAAGGCGGGCACCATGTAAACGCCCTCCTGCCCGCGCGCCGCCGCCGCCAGATCGGCGGATTCGGCCGCCGTTTCGATGATGCCGAGCGTGTCGCGCATCCACTGCACGATGGCGCCGGCCATGAAGATGCTGCCCTCGAGGGCATAGACGGGCCCCTCGCCCACGTCGTAGGCGACGGTGGTCAGCAGCCGGTGCCCCGAAAGCGCGGCCGATCTCCCCGTATTAACCAGCGCGAAACAGCCCGTTCCGTAGGTGGATTTCAACGTTCCAGGCCGGAAACATGCCTGGCCGGCCATGGCCGCCTGCTGATCGCCCGCGACGCCCAGAACGGGGACGGGCGCGCCCAGGATATCCTCCGCCAGCCGTCCGTAGTCGGCGCAACTCGGGCGTACTTCCGGCAGCAGGGCGCGCGGCACGTTGAAGAGACTTAAAAGTTCGCCGTCCCAACGCCCTTCCCTTATGTCGTAAAGGAGGGTCCGCGACGCGTTGGTGGCGTCGGTGGCGTGCACCCGGCCGCCGGTGAGCATGAAGATCAGCCAGCAATCCACCGTGCCGAAGGCGAGTTCGCCGCGCTCCGCGCGGGCGCGGGCCTCCGGCACGTTGTCCAGAAGCCAGGCGAGCTTCGTGCCCGAGAAATAGGGGTCGAGCAGCAGGCCCGTCCGC
>JBKHIN010000170.1:0-6640 GCA_046538635.1 Alphaproteobacteria bacterium | reverse complement strand
GGATCGCCCCGCAGGTGCGGCGGCACGGTTTCATCCATCCATGCCCGCACCGGCTCAAGCGCCGGATGCTCCAGCGCGCGGCCGAGATAGCCCCAGACCCGGGGCACCATGGGCGGATAGGCGGGCCGGCCGTCGCGCCTCCACAGGCGCGTGAAAATGCCCACGATCTTCGCGTTGCGCTGGGCATTGAAAACCGCATAGGCCGCGGCGAAGCTTTCGGGGTCGAAACCGCCCTGCGCCGTGCGGGCCGCCTGCACATAGGCTTCGTAACCGGCCTGTTCCTCCGCCTGCGTTACATCCCGGCGGGCATCCTGCAAGAGGGAGACCAGATCATAGGCGCCGTGGCCGCGCAGGCCGTCCTGAAAATCCAGCAGGCCAATGCGCGCGGGTCCTGAGCGTTCGGGCAGCCAAATCAGGTTGTCGGCATGGTAGTCGCGCAGCACCAGGACCGAAGTGTCCTCCGCCACGTCCGCCCAGGCCCGATTCCAGGCGGCAAGATAATCCGCAAGCGTGCCGTCATCCAGCGTGATGCCAATGGCCGGCAAGTACCAATCCGTCAGCAGGCGGACTTCCGCTTCCAGCGCCGTCCGGTCATAGGTGAGGAGCGAATAGGCGCTGCCGTCGTCGAGCGGCAGATCGGCGGGCGGACGGTGGGCGTGCAGTTCGGCCAGCAGGGTGCAGGCGGCCGGATACAGTTCGAGCGGGGAGACGCCATTGGCGAATACCCGGTTGAACAGATCGTCGCCCAGGTCCTCCAGCAGCAAAAGGCCGTTGTCATAATCATGGGCCAGGATCGCCGGCGCGCTGAAGCCCCGTTCCCGCAGGAATCCGCCGATGGCGGCGAAGGCCCGGACATTGGGTCCGGCCAGCCGGGCAATTGCGTTGTAGCCCAGCGCCTCGCGTTCCTCCGGTGTCGCGTCCGGCGGGCAGGCGGCGGTTTCCGCGCCGGGCGGCTGGTCCATCAGGATGGCCTCTTCCGCTCCCCGCTTCAGGCGTTCATAGCGGCGGGTCGAGGCGTCGCCCGCGAGCCTGTTCCGTTCCGCCGCGCCCCAGCCGGCGGAATCGAGGAAAGCGCCGATGATTTCTTCCCTGGCGTTCATTTGCATTCAGTACCCGAAGTGTTTTTTAATGCCCGCTCGAGCGCGGCGAGCCGTTTCCCCCAATCCCCGTGTGCCGTGATGGCGGCGCGCCTTGCGTCCTCAGCTTGCCCGCCGAATTCCAGCACAACGTCCAGCCGGTCCGAAGGCAGCAAATACCCCAGCCGGTCCGGCCATTCAACGAGGGCTGCGCCCGTCTGTAAAGCGTCATCGAAGCCCAGTTCCGCAACTTCATCGGGTCCGGAGAGGCGATAAAGGTCGAAATGCCAGAGGACAAGGCGCGGCGTCTCGTAGGACTGGGCGAGGGTGAAGGTGGGCGAGGGCACCTCTTCTCCCTCTCCGCGCCGTGACAGGGCGCGCACAAGCGCACGCGCCAGCGCCGTCTTGCCCGCCCCCAGATCGCCCGCGAGCGTGACCAGATCGCCCGCCTTCAGATGGGGGGCAAGCGCCCGGGCAAGGCGCACGGTGGCCGCCTCATCGGCGAGGACAAGGGTCAGCGTATGGGAGGGCGCGCCGCTCATGGGGGCGTTCATAAAGCAATTAAGCGCCCCCGCGAAAGGGCGGGGACAGGCCCCGCCTCAGTGCCACGGTCACAGGGCGGCGGCTGCGGCTTGGACAAGGCCGCGCACATGGCATAGGTAAAGGTCCGGTTTACGAGGAAAAGCGGATCGAGTGCCCATGCCGGACCCGTATCTTATCATCGGCGGCGGCCAGGCGGCGGCCCAGGCCGTGGCGAGCCTGCGTCAGGGGGGATATGCGGGCCCGCTCGTCCTGATCGGCGAGGAAGCCTTCCTGCCCTATCAGCGCCCGCCGCTTTCCAAGAAGTTCCTTGCGGGCGAGCTGGAGCGCGAGCGGCTGCTGATCCGCCCCGAGGCCTTCTATGAGGGCGTCGACTGGCGCCCCGGCCTGCGCGTCGAGGCCATCGATCGCAAGGCGAAGCGCGCCACGCTCTCCGGCGGCGGCAGCGTGCCCTATGAAAAGCTCCTGCTCGCCACCGGCTCCCGGGTGCGCACGCTCCCCATTCCCGGCACGGAACTGGAAAACGTCCATTATCTGCGCACCATCGCGGACGTGGAGGCCATCCGGGCGGACCTCGCCGGGGCCAAACGTCTGGTGGTGGTGGGCGGCGGCTATATCGGGCTGGAGGCGGCGGCCGTGTGCCGGAAGCTGGGGCTCGAGGTCACCGTGCTGGAGATGGAAGCCCGTGTCATGTCGCGGGTCACCGCGCCCGTGATGTCGGAATTCTTCGAGGCGGTGCATGCGGGCGAGGGCGTGGATATCCGCACCGGCGTGCGCGTGGCGGCGATCGAGGGCGGGGCCCGCGCCGAACGGGTGCTGAGCGCGGATAACGAGGCCTTCCCGGCCGATCTGGTGGTCATCGGCGCCGGCATCGTGCCCAATCAGGAACTGGCGGCGGAGGCGGGGCTCGCCTGCGATGACGGCATTCTGGTGGACGACGGCGCGCACACGGGCGACGCGGATATCTTTGCGGCCGGTGACTGCACGCGCTTTCCCTGCGCCGCCGCGGAGGGGCGCCTGGTGCGCCTCGAATCCGTGCAGAACGCCATCGACCAGGCGAAGACGGCCGCCGCCTCCATGTGCGGCCGCAGGTCGCCTTACGTGGAGGTGCCGTGGTTCTGGTCCGACCAGTATGACCTGAAGCTGCAGATCGGCGGGCTCAGCCAGGGGCATGACGCCTGCGTGCTGCGCGGTGCGCCGGAAAGCCGCAGGTTCGCGGCGTTTTATCTCAAGGGGGGCCGCGTCATCGCGGTGGACGCGGTTAACAGCCCTCCCGAATATCTTGTGGGGCGCAAGCTGGTGGCGGCCCGTGCGGAAGTGCCGCCCGAACGCCTGGCCGATACATCCGTTCCCATGAAAGAGCTGGGCGCCCCCTGGATGTGAGCCACGGCGCGGCAAATGGCGGCGCGCGGGCTGGAATCGGCCCGGCAATGTGCTATGGCAAGCGCCGCGCCGGGCAGGCTCCGGCGCGGGTTACGGAGACGATGGAACGGCAGATGGCGAAGATCACCTATATCGACCAGGAAGGCACCGAACGCACGATCGAGGTGGATCCGGGCATGACCGTGATGGAAGGCGCGGTGAAGAACTCTATCCCCGGCATCGACGCGGATTGCGGCGGCGCGTGCGCCTGCGCCACTTGCCACGTCTATGTGGACCCGGAATGGATGGACAAGGTGGGCCAGGCCGAGGAAATGGAAGTCTCCATGCTCGATTTCGCCGAGGATGTGCGCGAGAACAGCCGCCTGTCCTGCCAGATCACGGTTTCCGAAGAGCTTGACGGATTGCGCGTCACCACGCCCAAAAGCCAGCATTAGGGCGGGATGAGTTGAACCCCGGCCCGAACCCGTAAAAATTCACATTCCGCGCATAGCCACTTCACGCCGGCCGGGGACAGGCGCGCGGGGGCAGGGGCACAAGTTCCTGCCGAGGCCAAAGTGACCACCCTCGTGAATTTCGCCAAACAGGGCCTGTCCACCCCCTGAACAGGCGCGAAAATGGCCTGTCCAGAAATTACAAGTTGGATTTGTGAAATGGGCGCGGACGGCCGGCTCCGGCCGGGGATAAAGCGCGGCGTTTCTTTGGCCGGCATGGTGATCTATGAGCCCACCGTGGCGTCCGCCACCGCCTCCCGGCTGATGGGATGATTTTGCGATGGTCCCGGGCCCAAAGAGAAACGGCGCGGCAGACCCATCAACCGCTCGGAGAGGACGAGCCGTTCCCAATAATCCGTGTGCCTCCTTCATGGCCTTTTGCCAGTACTGGAAGAATGTTCTGCGCTTACGTGGTCCTCGAACTCACGGTGCGGAGTAATGGCCGGACGGCTGATGTCGGTGCCGTTGAGACCGGCTTTGCGCCGGGGGCCTGCCTTCCCTCTGCGGCGCCCTTAGAGCGAAATGAGTCGACGTCGAACCATTTCCGCTCTTTCCCGCGAAAGCGGGAATCCAGGGCTTTGGGCACGGTGATGACAGAAGGAGGAACAGGAAATCGAGGCTTTCCGTTACCCGGACCGCCCACATTGCGCCCGTGGCTCTGGGTCCCTGCTTTCGCAGGGATGAGCGGAGGGTGTTGCCGGGACGGGTTAACCTGAACTCATTCCACCCTCACAGTCCCACGCGCCGGTAGATTTCGGCTTCCACCTTTTTGAGCGGCGCCGCAACGCATACGGAGGGAATCGCGATCCGCGTGAAGCCGAGCGGCTGACGGGCGCCGCGCCGCCAGAAGGCGGCCTTGTCCGTCCAGTGGGACTGGACCGGCCGGTGCGTGATGGTGAGCACCTGCATGCGCGGCCCGGACATCAGGTGCAGATCGGCGATCCGGTCCCAGTCCAGCCTCTCGGCCTTTCGCGAATTGAGCCGCACCGTCATCCCGCCCGCATCCATGACGATGACGGGCCGCCGCTTGATCAGCCGGAAGAGGATCAGCCCGGCGCTGCCCAGAAAGAACGCAAAGGCGCCCATCAAAAAGAAGGTGCCCTTCTGGCTGTCCCCGGCGGCGCCCGCCAGCAGCGCCAGCAGGCACGCAAGGCCCAGCGCCAGGGAGAACAGCATCACCATGACCCTTTTCAGGCGCGGCGGGTAGAAAAAGCGCCGGTCGTGCCGCGCCCGGGCGGCGTCCATCGGGATGTTCATGAAATCCGGTCCATCAGCCAGCGTTCCGGAACGGTGCGGTCTTACCGGCCGGATGTCACCGTTTGAGGGCGGCAAAGGGGCAATTCGCGGGCAATGTGCAGGGGGCCGCGTCCGGCCGGATGCAAGCCTTACGTGCCGGCGCAAAATGAGCTATACTGGAAGCTGTCGAGTTCCAGGTGCGGGTATGATCATGGTACGTCTCATTCTTTCGGCTCTGATTGCAGGGCTTTTGCTGTTCGCCGGACGTGCGGCCGCCGCTTCGTGGTCCATTGTTCCCCTCTCGGAAATCCCGGACGAGATTACGCAGGAATATTGCCGTGAGATGAGACCCAGGGCGGTGAAGGACAATCCCGAGTATCCGCCCGGGAAAGACGAAATGTTTCCGTTGCACCGCTCGCCGCCGGCCTGGCCGAAACGGCAGCGAAGAAGGGAAGGTTCCGTAAAGCTCGAATACGTGGTGGGCACGGACGGGCGGCCGAAGGATATCGAGGTGGTGAAAGCAACCGCCCGTGCGTTTGCCGAAGAAGCGGTCCGTACCCTGAAAAAATGGCGGTTTTGCCCCGCCTTCAAGGATGGCGCGCCGGTGGAGGCAGACGCCAAGCTGACGCTGGACTTCGCCCACAGATGAGCGGGCGATGCGGACCTGCATAATGCAACCGGGTGACCTGCCATGAACCCGCGCCTGATCATCGCCCTGCCCGTTGCGGCCGCCGTGGTCGCCGCCCTGTTCTGGGCCATGAGCGAATTCGTGCCGGTGGAGCGGCCGCAGGCAGTCTACACAATGCAAGTTGCGCCCGGGATGGTGAAAATCTATCGGTGTCCCCATTCCTGCGACCACCCCGCTCCGGTCCGTCCCCGGTATCCACAGCGGCCCGGTAGCGGCCCGCAGCCTCCACCGCCGCCGGTTTTGTCCCCGGAACCTGTCAATCCGAACAGGCGGCCAATGGAACGATTTCCCGATCCCGGATCGGCTGATGATTTAGACGAGGACCCATGTGCTGGAAGCCCAATAATCCGCACACCGCCGATCTTCCCCAAAGAGGCCCGTCACGGCGATTACGCGGTTGTGAAATTTACTATAACTGAAGAAGGCACGACGGCAGACGTCAGAATTATCGAATTATCCAACCCTAAGATCAGGGAGGATGTTCTCCGGATCGTCAGGCGCTGGCGGGTAAGAGATGAGTGCGGCCGCGGCATACTCGATACCGGGGACCCGGGCCCGCATCGTGTCCGGATTGAATTTAAATTTGAGGAAGGGTCGGGTGAGCGCCGTTAGGCAGGCGCGCCAACGTTGGGAGTTTTCATGATGAAACGTCTGCTCATCGCCCTGCCCGTTGCGGCCGCCGTGGTCGCCGCCCTGTTCTGGGCCATGAGCGAATTCGTGCCGGTGGAACGGCCGCAGGCGGAGTATCGGGTCGTGGTTTCAAAGGAGGCGGTAAGCGCGGAGCTGCCCGAAGAGGAATCACGTCCCCACATTTTTGACCCGCCGGAGCCACAGCCGCCTCCGCCGCCTTCGCCGGATACGCAACCCGATCCCGTCGACCCCCAGCCCATGCCGCGCGAAAAATTTCCGCCGCCGGAACGGGAAAAGCCGGAAAACGTCATTGAGCGGCAGGGTGTTCACAGCCACTGCTATCGCCACCGCACCGGGCCGCTCGAATTCCTCGACGGCGCGCGCGAGGGGGACCGCGTGATGGTGGAGTTCACCATCACGTCCGACGGCAGGGTGACAGATGTGCGCGTGATCAAATCCACCAATCCGGCCATCAACGATGCCGTCGCCGCGATGGTCCGGCGCTGGCGCTGGAAGCGGCCCGATTTCTGCGGACGGCAGGTGCACGCCAAACAGAAGCCCAGGACGCTGCGTACCGAGATCGAATTCAGGAAGCC
>JBKHIN010000169.1:0-6650 GCA_046538635.1 Alphaproteobacteria bacterium | reverse complement strand
ACCCAGATTGAAGGCCAGTTTGGCGCGCGTCTCGTCGTCGAACGCCTGTGACTGCAGGGCAATTTCCAGCGCCTTCTTCGCATGGGGAATGGCCTCGCCATACTTTTCCTGCTCCACAAGTTCCGTATACGCCTTGTAGGCTTTCGTGAATTCCGGGGGATATTCGGCCCTTGCGGCAACCGCGAGAAGGGGAACAAAACACAACAGGTACAGGACGAGGCGGGCCATGACACGCTCCGGCAGCAGAACAACCGATAAGTGCATTATACCCGGAAACTTGCTATCACACCACCTCTGCGGGATACGGCCAAACTCTTGCATTGGCGCGGCTCCGGCAGCCAGAATATGCGGCAACTGAAATTTAACCACGTACACGGACCCGTGTACCCATGCCCATCTCCGATTATTCCGATTACGACGCGCTCGGCCTCGCCGGTCTGGTCAAACGCGGCGAAGTGAGCGCGGCGGAACTGGCCGAGGAGGCCATCGCGCGCATCGAGAAACACAATGGCGCGCTCAACGCCGTCATCTTCACGGCCTTTGACGAGGCGCGCGAGCGGGCGGGCAAGGTGCCGGACGGGGCCTTCAAGGGCGTGCCCTTTCTGCTCAAGGACATTCTGGGCGACATGGCGGGCTGGCCGACCACGCAGGGGTCCGCCTTCATGAGAGATTACCGGGCCCCGGTGAACAGTGAACTGACGAATCGATTTCTGGCGGCCGGGCTCAATCCGCTGGGCAAGACCAACGTGCCCGAAATCGGCACCATGCCCGTCTGCGAGCCGCATTTCTACGGGCCCGCGCGCAATCCGTGGAACACGGATCATACGCCGGGCGGGTCCTCCGGCGGTTCGGCGGCCTGCGTGGCGGCGGGCATCGTGCCCGTGGCCCACGCCAATGACGGCGGCGGCTCCATCCGCATTCCGGCGTCGAGCTGCGGGCTGGTGGGTCTCAAGCCCACGCGCATGCGCAATCCCTGCGGGCCGGTGCTGGGCGACGTGATGTCCGGGCTGGTGGAGGAGCACATCGTTTCACGCACCGTGCGCGACACCGCGGCCATGCTGGACGCCACCGCGGGCCCCGATGCGGGCGCGCCCTATTTCGCACCGCCGCCGCCGGCCTCCTTTCTGGAGGAAAGCGGGCAGGACCCGGCGCGGCTCAGAATCGCTCTGTCCACGAAGAACATGCGCAACGGAGAGCCCTACCACCCGGAATGCATGGCCGCTCTCCAGGCGGCGGCGAAACTGTGCGAGGAGCTGGGCCACGAGGTGAGCGAAGCCGCCCCGCCCGTCGACAGCGCCATGTTCGCGGAAGCCTTCACCGGCATGTGGGTGGCCCATGCCGCGGGCGCGCTCGACGGTTTCGCCATCATGGCCGGCAAGACGCTGAACAGCGAGGAATTCGAGCCCTTCACCTGGGCGCTCCATGAGGCGGGCAAGCGCATCGCCGCGCCCCAATACATCATGGCCCGCACTTTCGTGCAGATGGCGGGCCGCGAAATGGGCCGGTTTTTTCAGGAATACGATGTCCACCTCGCGCCGACCCTGGGCGAGCCGCCCGCGCGCATCGGCCGCTTCGATACCTCTACGGACGATCCCGAAACCGTGTTCGGCGCACTGGCGGACTATGTGGTGGATACGCCCGTCTACAACGCCACCGGCCAGCCCTCGATCTCCCTGCCCCTGCACTGGAGCGCGGACGGCCTGCCCGTGGGCGTGATGTTCTCCGGCCGCCTGGGCGCCGAGGCCACGCTGCTGCGCCTCGCGGGGCAGATCGAGCGCGCCGCGCCGTGGCACGGAAGGCGGCCGCCGCTGTTCGGGTGATGAGGAGCACGTTTCCGTGTATCCCTCACCTATAGGGGGCGCACATTTCAAGCCTGAAGGGCAGCGGCTTCAACGGCCCGAATGAGCGTTAGACATTTGAGCTGATCACCCTTCGGCCGGCTGGCCGCTGAGCCTCATTCCGGCACTTTGAACATGACTTCCTTGCGCACGCCGGGGAAATCGATGCGTTCGCCGTTTTTTCTGGGCGGCTTGTAGCGCCATTTCTTCACCGCCTCCATGACGGCCTTGTCGAACACGCCGCGCGGCGAGGAGCGGACGATGCGAATGTCGTCCACGTCGCCGTCTTTCTCCACCGTGTATTCCACGACGACCACGCCCTCGGTTCCGGAATCCATGGCCCGGCGCGGATATTCCGGCGGATCGCTCTTTCTCAGTTCCAGTTCAACGTCGCCAATGCCGCGCAGGAATTCGCCGGCCAGCTTGCGATGGCGTTCCGCGTCGTCCTTCTCCTCCATTCTTTCATAGAGGGCGGCGATGCGGTTGTGCAGGCCGCATTTCTGCCAGTCCCGCAGGCCGGCATTTTCCTTCAGGCTTTCGGAAATGCGCTCCAGATGGCCGTCGGCTCGGCCGTTCTTGAGCAGGACAACCTCGATACGGGCCAGCGTCAGCCCGGCCTCGAGCGTGCGGACGTCCTTGCGGCCGTAGAGATCCTCGTAAAGTTCCCAGGCCTCCTCGCCCGTCTCCAGCGCCGTGTCCGCCTGTTTCAGCTCCACCAGCACGAGAGTGAGCTGATTGAGCGCGTCGGCGCGCACCGGCCGCCGTTCCCGGTCGCGCCGCGGCAGATATTCCAGGGCGCGCTCGAAGAGCCGCCGCGCCCGCCGGGGGCGGCCCAGTTCCCTCCGGGCGGTCCCGGCCTGAAGTAGAACGGTGAGGAATTCGTCGAGAGAGTCGCCCGGATGCCGGCGCGCGGCCAGATATTCGCTGAATACCCGTTCCGCCTCGGCCCAGCGCCCCACGAGGAAATACATCTTGCCCAGATTGGCGGTCAGCGTGTGGATGAAATCATCCCCGAAGGCGCCGCTCTTGCGGGCCATCGTCAGGGCCTGTTCGGCATAGGGAATGGCCGCCGCATAGTGCCGGCCCTTCAACTCCCGCTCATAGGCCTCGAAGACCAGCCTGAAATTTTCGACTGCATTTTCCGCGGCTGCCGGGCGGGGTGCGGCGAATACCGCCATACCCGCAACTGCAACCACCGCCAGAACCCAACTCGACTGCGGACGCTTCATACTGACCATTGTTCTCTCGCTCCCCGCGTGAAAGTAGCAAATGTCACGAAAAGCTCAAACATTTCCGCTGCGTTACCGGCACATTTCCGGCGCAATCGTGTGAGTGTCGTGCCCGTCCTCATCACTCCGCCGTGACAGAATTCCCCGCTACGGGAATTGTGCGCCCGGCGGCGGGTTGGAACGCTTTGCGGGAAATACCCGGGCCCGGGGGGGATCATGTCCTTTCGCCTTTGCGGTATTCTTGCGACCGCCTTCCGTTTTGCCTCGCCCTGAGTGTCTTCTTGCAGCCGGCGCCCTGAGTTCCTAAAACCGGCGCCATGACGCAAACACCCGATCCCATTCATGTCATCGGCGGCGGGCTGGCGGGCTCCGAAGCCGCCTGGCAGATCGCGCGCGCGGGCGTGCCCGTAGTGCTGCACGAAATGCGGCCCGCGCGCATGACCGACGCCCACAAGACGGAAGGCCTCGCCGAGCTGGTCTGCTCCAACTCCTTCCGCTCCGACGACTGGCGCTCCAATGCCGTGGGCCTCCTGCATGAGGAGATGCGCCGCTGCGGCTCCGTGATCATGGCGAGCGGAGACGCCCATCAGGTCCCGGCGGGCGGCGCGCTTGCCGTGGACCGCGACGGCTTCTCCGAGGCCGTGACCCGGGCGCTCGAAGGCGAGCCGCTGATCACCATCGAGCGGGGCGAAGTGGCGGGCCTGCCGCCGGAGGACTGGCGAAGCGTGATCGTGGCCACGGGCCCCCTCACCTCCCCGGCCTTAAGCGAGGCGGTGCGCGGGCTGACGGGCGAGGAGGATCTTGCCTTCTTCGACGCCATCGCGCCCATCGTCTACAAGGATTCCATCGATTTCGATACGGCGTGGTACCAGTCCCGCTACGACAAGCCGGGCCCGGGCGGCACGGGCGCGGACTATATCAACTGTCCGCTGTCGGAAGATCAGTATAACCGTTTCATCGACGAAATTCTGGCGGGCGAGAAGACGGCCTTCAAGGAGTGGGAGTCCACGCCCTATTTCGAGGGCTGCCTGCCCATCGAGGTGATGGCGGAACGCGGGCGCGAGACCCTGCGCCACGGCCCGCTCAAGCCCGTGGGGCTCACCAATCCCCATGCGCCGGAGGTCAAGCCTTATGCCGTGGTGCAGCTTCGCCAGGACAACGCGCTGGGCACGCTCTACAACATGGTCGGTTTCCAGACCAAGCTGAAATATGGCGAGCAGACGCGCATCTTCCGCCTGATCCCGGGGCTGGAGAACGCGCGGTTCGCGCGCCTGGGCGGCCTGCACCGCAACACCTTCCTCAACAGCCCGCGCCTGCTCGACCCGCTTTTGCGGCTGAAGGCCATGCCGCGCCTGCGTTTCGCCGGACAGATCACGGGCGTCGAGGGCTATGTGGAGAGCGCGGCCATCGGCCTGCTCACCGGGCGTTTTGCCGCGGCGGAGGCGCTGGGGGCGGCCCCCGCTCCGCCGCCGCCGACCACGGCGCTGGGCGCGCTGCTCAATCACATCACCGGCGGTCATTTGCAAGCGGAACAGGGCCCGCGCAGTTTTCAGCCCATGAACGTCAATTTCGGCCTGTTCCCGGAGATCGAAACGCCGCGCGCGCCGGACGGCAAGCGCCTGAAGGGCAAGGAAAAGGCTGCGGCCCGGAAACTGGCGGTCGCCACCCGCGCGCTTTCCGACCTCGACGCATGGCTGGGAAACCGTCAGGCGGCGGAGTGACAGCCTCTGCTGTCATCCTTGCGGCCACCGAAGGCGGATCGCGAGGATCTTTCACGGTCAACGGATTTTCCGCGTGCGGCGGAAGATCCTCGGGCCCGCGCCTGCGGCGCGTCCCAAGGATGACAGGACGGGTTAAACTGTGCCCCTCACCGCCCGGCTCCACATGCGCCGGAGGCGGCGAAATTCGCTGAGGCGGACGGGCATGCGGAAGGGATCGAAGCCCGGCCGTTCGGTCTGTTTCAGGTAAAGATCGCACAGGGACAAATAGAGAAAGGCGGGGCCGCGGGCGGCGCCGCTCGCGCGCGCCTGCGCCAGATGGTCCCGCGCCATCGCCGCCATGTCCGCCATCGCCAGCGCCAGTTCCGGCGTGTGGCGGCCCGCGAACACGCTTTCTGTCGCCACGCCGCGTTCTCTCAATATGCTCCGGGGAATGAATATCCGCCGGTCCCGCGCATGATACGGCAGGGCGCGCAGAAGCCCCGTGCACGCCCAGGCGCGCCCGCCCGCGCGCGCGGCCTCGGCCGTTGCGCCCTCCGGCGGCGTGCCGGTCTGAACCTGACGGGCCAGCGCCATCAGCGCGCCCGCCGTGCCGTCGGCGTAAGCCGCAAGCGCGGCCTCGTCCTCCAGCGGCGTTTCCGCGTCGTCCAGATCGACGCTGCGCACGTCGATCAGCGCATGCAGCCCCGAGGGCGGCAACCCGGCCTCGTCCACGGTGCGCGACAGCGCCTCGGCCACCGGGTGCCGGCGCACCTCGCCTTCAGCGAAGGCGTCCACCGTCTCGCGCCACCATTGCAGCCGGATTTCGCCCAGCATGGGCTGCGTCACCGTTTCGCGCACCTTGGCCACCTCGTGGGCGAAGGCATAGAGCGCGAGCAGGCGCTCGCGCACCGGCGCTGGCGCGAACAGCGCGGCGAAATAGCGGTCGGGATCGTGCGTGCGCACTTCCTCCGCGCAATAGGCCGCGCCGGGAACCTCGCTGTTATCCTCTCGTTTCATTTTCGGCTCTATCAACGTCCCCGTGCGGGACAAACCCACAAGCCCTGTGTGCTTGATTTAGACGCGAAAAGCGCCATTGTGAGGGCCACCGCGCCGCCCGGCGTCCCGCCGGGTTCCGGCGCATCCGAAAAGAAAATTCCTGCAACGCGAGCGAGGCAATCATGGCTTTCGAACTTCCCGAACTTCCCTACGCCAAGGATGCCCTGGCGCCCCACATGAGCGCCGAGACCATGGAACTGCATCACGACAAGCACCATGCGGCCTATGTCAACAAGACCAACGAGATCATTCAGGGGACCGGCCTCGAGGACCGGCCGCTGGAGGACGTCATACGGGAATCGTGGAAGAACCCCGAACTGGGCGGGCTGTTCAACCAGTCGGCGCAGATCTGGAACCATACGTTCTACTGGCACTCGATGAGCCCCAATGGCGGCGGCAACATTCCCGGCAGCCTGGAAAGCAAGCTGAAGGACGATTTCGGCTCTCTCGACGCGTTCAAGGAAGCCTTCGTGCAGGCGGGCGTCACGCAGTTCGGCTCGGGCTGGGCCTGGCTGGTGCTGGACAATGGCCGGCTCGCCGTCACCAAGACGTCGAACGCCGAGAACCCGCTCGTGCACAATCAGGTCCCCCTGATGACCTGCGACGTCTGGGAACACGCCTATTACGTCGATTACCGCAACCGGCGGCCGGATTTCCTGAAAACCTGGATCGACGAACTGGTGAACTGGGAATTCGCCGCGGAGAATTTCGAGAAGGCGGGGTGAATCAGAGGTCAGATTTCAGATCACAGAGGTCAGAAGGGGCGGAACCGAATCCGTCGTCCCTTAAGAATGCAGTTTAGCCGGGTTGTGAAGCGATCGGCCGGA
>JBKHIN010000168.1:0-6666 GCA_046538635.1 Alphaproteobacteria bacterium | reverse complement strand
ATGACACAAATTTACCGCGCATGAAAATCCGGCGCAGCGCAGCCGCGCATGAGGGAGAACTCCCGTGACCGAACCGAAAATCAAGAAGGCCGTGCTCGCCTATTCAGGCGGGCTCGATACCTCGATCATCCTGAAATGGCTGCAGGCGGCCCATGGCTGCGAGGTGGTCACTTTCACCGCCGACCTGGGCCAGGGCGAGGAGCTGGAACCCGCCCGCGCCAAGGCGGAGATGCTGGGCATCCGGGAGATCTTCATCGAGGATCTGCGCGAGGAATTCGTGCGGGATTACGTCTTCCCCATGTTCCGCGCCAACGCGCTTTACGAGGGCGTCTACCTGCTGGGCACCTCCATCGCCCGGCCGCTGATCGCCAAACGGCAGGTCGAGATCGCGCGGCAGGTGGGCGCCGACGCCGTCTGCCACGGCGCCACGGGCAAGGGCAACGACCAGGTGCGTTTCGAGCTTTCCTATTATGCGCTGGCCCCGGACATCCGCGTGATCGCGCCCTGGCGCGAATGGGACCTGGCGTCGCGCGAGAAGCTGCTCGATTTCGCGGAAAAGAACCAGATCCCCGTACCGAAGGACAAGCGCGGCGGAGCGCCCTTTTCGGTGGACGCCAATCTTCTGCACACGTCGTCGGAAGGCAAGGTGCTGGAGGACCCGGCGGAGGAAGCTCCGGATTACGTCTATCAGCGTACGGTGGACCCGGAAGCTGCGCCGGACAAACCCACAGTGATCACCATCGGCTTCGAGCGCGGCGACGCGGTTTCCATCGACGGCAAGCCGCTCTCCCCCGCCGCCCTGCTGACGCGCCTCAACGAACTGGGCGGCGCCAACGGCATCGGCCGGCTGGACATGGTGGAGAACCGCTTCGTGGGCATGAAGTCGCGCGGCGTGTACGAAACGCCCGGCGGCACCATTCTGCTCGCCGCGCACCGTGCGATGGAATCCATCACCCTCGACCGAGGCGCGGCGCATCTGAAAGACGAGATCATGCCCCGCTATGCGGAGCTGATCTACAATGGCTTATGGTTCTCGCCCGAACGCGAAATGCTCCAGGCGCTGATCGACAAGAGCCAGGAGCCCGTTACCGGCGAGGTGCGGCTGAAACTGTACAAGGGCGGCGTTCACGTGATCGGGCGCTCCTCGCCCTTCTCTCTGTACTCGGAGGAACACGTCACCTTCGAGGAAGATTCCGTCTACGACCAGAAGGACGCGGAAGGCTTCATCAAGCTCAACGCCCTGCGCCTGCGCCTGCTGGCGCGGCGGAATCAGAAGTTTTTACGCTAACGCCGAGTATGCCGGTTAACAATCATGCGAAGGCAAAATCGGACACCGCCGCTTACGCCTGCGCCAAAGCTTCCTTCACCGACAGGATCATACCGCGGTACTCAGGATGCGAGGATGCGATCTTGCCGCGGAACCGGACGTCCGCCGTCACGAAAGGCCAGTCGCGCTCGAGAGCAACCGCCAGATAGACGCAGTCATAGGCCGGATGATCGAGGGCAATGGCCAAGCGCGCCGCGCGTTCGAGAAGGTGGCGTGTCGGCAGAATTTCAATGTCCGCCCTCTCAATGAGACGCGCCGCCAGCGACGCTTCTTCCTCGTCGAGTTCTCCAAGCCTGACCTTCTTCCAGAAAATGTTGGCGCATTCCGCAATCAGAAGATCGGGCGAGGAAAGCGGATGGGTTTCGAGTACAGCGAGTGCATCGGCTGTGCCCTCTTCCTCAACCACCCACTTTACCGCGACGCTGGCGTCGATAATGAAGCGTTTCACCGTTCCCCGCGCCCTTCGCGAAGGAGCTTTTCTGAAGGAGTGTGGCGGCGGCCCGCCGTCATCTTGCGCAATTCCGCGGCCAGTTCCATGAACGAGGGCTCGACCTCGCTTGAAAGCGCCTGACGCAAAATTTCGCGATGTTCTGCTTCGGCCGAGCGCCCGTGCCGTGCGGCCCGGCGTTTGAGCCGCACGATCAGGTCGTCGTCCAGATTGCGCACTTGCAGATTACCGGCCATGGCAACCCTCCATACTTTTTGACATATATGACGTCAAAACAGTCATCAGTCAAGCGCAGGCGAACGCTCATGGGGCGACGGCCTGTGCGCCGCTTGATCATATAGTTAACATATGCATTAATTATTCCTCCAAACGCAAAGGAGAGTTATATGGCTGAATCCCCGCAAAAACCGTCCCTGGGCACGGCCGTCATGTACCGGGACCCGTTCAAGGCGCTGGACTGGCTGGAAGAGGCTTTCGGCTTCGAGCGCACGCTGGTGGTGACCGACTCGGAAGGCAATCTGGGCCATTCCCAGATGAATTTCGGCAATGGCTACATCATGGTGGCTTCCGAATGGGCGGACTGGACGGCAAGCCCCGCCTCGGTGGGCGGCAGGAACACCCAGTTCATCCATGTGCATCTGGAAAAGGACATCGACGGCCATTGCGAGCGGGCGCGCAAGGCGGGCGCCGAAATCCTTCAGGAACCGGAGGATCAGTTCTATGGCGACCGCACCTACCGGGCGCGCGATTTCGAGGGCCATGTGTGGACCTTCGGCCAGACCGTGAAGCAGGTCAGCCGCGAGGAAATGGAAAAACAAAGCGGTTTGAAGATCGAAGGATGGGCCTGAGTTCGCGCGCGGGCGGTCCGGAGCAACTGGACCGGACGCTGGCCGCCCTCGCCGACCCGCACCGGCGCCGCGTGGTGGAACTGCTGCGCGAGCGCCCGCTTCGGGCGGGTGAACTGGCCGAAACGGTGGGCCTGAGCGCGCCCGCCATGAGCCGTCATTTGCGCACCCTGCGGCGCAGCGGCATCATTGCCGAATCCCATCCGGACGCGGACGCCCGCGTGCGGATCTACACCCTGAGGCCCGAACCGATGGCCCTGCTGAAGGACTGGCTGGAACAGACCGAACGGATGTGGACGGAGCAACTGGCCGCTTTCAAGGCGCATTTGGAAGGTGAGTCGTGAGTGCGCGGATCCAGGTTTCCCTTCGCGTCAATGCGGGCGCTGACCGCGCCTTCGACGTGTTTGTGAATGAGATCGGAAAATGGTGGCGGCCCAATGCGCTGTTCTCCTTCACGCCGCGTTCGCCCGGCGTGCTGGCTTTCGAGCCCGGACCGGACGGACGGCTGACCGAGACGCTGCCGAACGGCAAGGTGTTCGAGATCGGCCGCATCACGGCGTGGGAACCCGGCGTGCGCCTCGCCTTTAGCTGGCGGCAGGCGACGTTCGCGCCGGACCAGATCACCCATGTGGACGTGCGTTTCGAGCCTGTGGGCGACCAGACCCGCGTGACCGTGGAGCATACGGGCTGGGAAACGGTGCCCCCGGAGCATGTGGCAAGGCACGGCTTTCCCGACGCCATCTTTCTGCAGCGCCACGGCGAGTGGTGGCAGGCGTTGTTGAAGTCGTTCAAGGGCCGCTTCGGCCAGACCGCACATGGCGCACCGGGACGGCCTGCGCAGCGCGCAGACCGTACCAATGGCGAGCAATGATCTTAGCCGCCGAATTTGTAATTCAGGCCGACGCGGAAGACGTGGAAAGACAGATCGGACGGGAAGCTGTCGGTATTGAACGGATCGCCGTTAAACACCTCGCCCGTGAAATGATAGTCTTCCTTGCCGAGATCGACATAGAGCCACTCGGCCCTTATGGTCCAGTTTCCCCGCGCCAGAAATTCAATCCCGGCGCCGGCCGTCCAGCCGACATGGGTTTCGTCCGTATCGGCAAACGAGGTGCCGAATACCGGCTCGGGACCGTCCCCGTCCGGATCGTACGCCACCGCCAGGTCGCCCGAGGTTTCGCCCCATGCCAGACCGCCGGTGGCGTAGAACAGCCAATTCGCGAAAGCCCAGCCCGGACGCACACGCGCCGTCCCGAAATAGTCGATATCGAGATCGTGCGTCTTGGCGAAGGTTGGCGTGAAGGCGTCGGTCGTGAACGTGTCGGACCCATCGAAACCGGTCCAGGATATATCGGCTTCCAGACCGGTAACGAAATGCCCGTGCTGCCAGTTATAGCCGATCTGGCCTCCGGCCAGCCATCCGTCGCCGTCGATGGCCTGTGTCGGATCGGAGAAGCCGGCATCGGGCGGCGGCGGATCGCCGGCGGTGGTTGCCAGGCGTCCGTCCCACTCGCCGGTGGCATACCCGCCGTGAATGCCGAAATAGACGCCCGTCCAGTCGGCCGTGCCATCTCCCGGACCGTTTGCGGCCGCGTGGGTCCCGGCCACGGCCGCGCCCGCCACAATCGCAGCCATCGCAAATGACGATTTCATGGTAATAATCCCCCTTAGGATGTGTCACTGTAAATGTGTACCGCCTATGCGCGTTTCGGGTCAACCGGGTATTGGAACGAGGGAGGAACAATTTCGGGGTAACCATGAAAGGATGGGGCCCGCCCGCCGTGGTCCCTCCGCAGGGTGTTCCTTGCCTTTGGGGGATTTTTCCGCAAGGGCAGGAGAGAGCGGGTGCCCCGTCGCTAGCGGCGAAAGCTCGCCCGGTAGTTTGCGGCGCGCAGCAGGACGAAGTCTTCCAGCGGCGGGATCAACTCAAACGCCCGCGGCTGCCGGGCGAAGTCGTAAAGGCGGACGAGGCGGAAGGCGTCGGGCCGTTCATCCGACAGGGCGCGCTCGTTCCCGGTTATGAAAAATGGGGTGCGCTGATAACCGGCCGTGGTCTTGACCTCCAGCAGACGCTCCTTGCCGCGCGGATCGAAGGAAAGAATGTCATAGCCTGCGCCGTCGCCATCTTCCTGAGAAACCCAGCGGACCTTCCGGGCGAGGTCGTCCCGGTCCGCGTCCTTCAGGCGCCGCCGTTCAAAATGAAAGACCCGCTCTTCGCCTTGCAGCCCGAGGGCGCGGTTGCGTGCATCGCGCTCCGCCGGATCGAACTTGCGTAGGAGGCGGCGCACATGATCCGGCTCGCCGCCACTGTCCTGCAACGGACCCGGCGGGGGCTCGACGAACAGCTCCGCCCGTTCCTGCAGACCATCCGTAAACGCCGTATCCGGCAGGAGCAAAGCGGACGGGTTGGCCGACAGATAGCGCTCAATGCCCCCGATCAGGGCACGCTGGAAATTGCGCTTGGGCTTGTAGCCCTCAATCCACGGCAAGCCCAGAAGCTCAAGCACCGCACTGATGTTCTGATGCTTGAATTCAACGGATTTGTGCGAACGTCCGATCAGCTTTTGCAGCGCCGCATTGTGCTGCGCCTTGACATAGGGCCTGCCTGCAAGCTCGTCCCCGAGCATGGCGAAATAGTCCGCGACGATCAGGTCGATCTCGCGTTCGGACCAGTGGCTGCTGCTACCCGCCTTGCCCATAACGGGAATTGACCATCGGCGCTTGCCGGAGTCCAGGGCCGGTCAGGCGATTCCGCCGCCCGGGTCCACGTCGACGCCGTTGGTATGCACCGGCACCTGCGACAGATCCCAGTTGTGCCGCGCGATCTCGCGCAGAAAGCAGGCGGTGCGGTAGGTGGTGTTGCGCACGGCGGCGCGGTGGTGGCGGCCCAGCCAGTCATGTCTTGCGTTCACATATTCGCTGGTCCAGGTGCGCTCATCGCCGCCGCCCGAGGGCGGAGACTCGGCAAAACGGCGCCGGATCAGCCACAGGATGGAGCCCGAATGGATGAAGGAATCATAGATCACCAGAGCCGAGAGCGGCTCGGTAAAGCCGCGATCCGCCGCCCAGCGCATGGCGGGCTCGAAATAGCGCCGGTCGAAAAATTCGTCCTGGACGCGGCGCATGACCGGATCGTGCCGCCCGGCCTCGCGCAGCAGGCGCTTGAACTCCGTGTTGTCCGTCAGCGGAACGCTGCCCACGTCGTCGGCGAAAGGCGCCAGGTCCGTGCTGAACAGGCCGTTTGCCGCCACATAGTCCTGCACCAGCTCGCGCAGATTTCCGTATTCGGTGGTCTGCGAACGGCCATAGGTGATCTGGCGGATATTGTGCGGGCCGTCATGGAAGATGGCGATGGCGGCATAGTCGCCGTCGGGCCGCCCCGTCTCGAAGACATTCAGAATACGGACAATAAGGCGCTTTTGCTCTGGCGTGAGGTTCATGGGACACGGGCACTTTGTCTGAAAAGAGGGGCGCGGCGACTATACACACCGGGCCGCTCAGTCCCAATAGATCTCGATGCAATTGCCCTCGGGATCGCGCGTCCTGCAGCCCGCATAGCCGGGCGCGGTTTCGATCTCCGCTTCGAAGCGGGCGGCCCAGGCCTCCACTTCCGCCGGACTGTCCGCGCGGAAGCCGAAATGCACCAGGTCGTTCCCGAGCGGGGCGCCGTGCGCGAAGACCAGCAGCGCCTCCTCGCCGATGGCGAAGTTCCGCCGCTGTTCGAGGCCGAATGTCTCCGCATACCAGCGGGCCAGGCCCTCCGGGTCGCGCGCGGGCAGGTGGAGGTGGCGCAGTTTCAGCATGGGGCTAATCCTGCCCGCCTGCACACAACCGGGCAAGGGCGGCCTCCAGGGCGGCGGGGTCGCCCTCCACGGCGAGCGCCTTGTTGCGCGAGGCGGCGCCGGAGGCGACCTTGACGGCGGATTTGGGCAGGCCCAGCGCCTTCGCCAGCAGCACGCAGGCGGCGGCGTTGGCGGCCCCCTTGTCCGGCGCGGCGCGCACGCGCAGCTTCAGCCGTGCGGCGCCCGCGGCGTCTTCCGCCACGC